>CBDUTX010000006.1:0-22553 GCA_965370235.1 uncultured Desulfuromonadaceae bacterium
TTGATAAACTTATTTTAGAATTTAGAGATTTAAAATATGAATGTGAAATATAAATATAAAATTTTTATTATATACGGAAACTATTAGAAGAAATTTATAGAACAAAAATAGAAGCAGATAGAGCCGAAAGAGAATATGATCTTAACAAAGCAGCAGAACTACGATATGGAAAACTTTTATCTCTTGAAAAAAAACTTACTGAGACAGAGAAAGAGATATCGGGTAAGGAAAAAAGACTTTTAAAGGAAGAAGTAACAGAAGAAGATATAGCAGAAATAGTAGCATCATGGACAAAAATACCGGTAACAAAACTTGTTGAGGGAGAGAAAGATAAACTTCTACATTTACCGGAAATACTACATAAAAGAGTAATTGGTCAAAATGAACCGGTACAGCTCCTGTCAAAAGCAGTTTTAAGAGCAAGAGCAGGATTAAAGGATCCGTTAAAACCCATAGGAAGTTTTATATTTCTCGGACCAACAGGAGTAGGTAAAACAGAATTGGCAAAAGCACTTGCAGAAGCTTTGTTTGATACTGAAGAGGCTATTATCAGAATAGACATGTCTGAATATATGGAAAAACATTCAGTAGCTAAAATGATAGGGTCTCCTCCTGGATATGTTGGATATGAAGAAGGAGGACAATTGACAGAGGCTGTTAGGAGACGACCATATAGTGTTATTTTAATGGATGAAATTGAAAAAGCACATCCCAGTATCTTTAACATTCTCCTGCAAATTATGGACGACGGACGATTGACGGACAACAAAGGCAGAACAATAGATTTTAAGAACACAATACTGATTATGACATCAAATATCGGAAGCATCATGCTACTTGAGGGAATTGAAAACAGGGGATATCTTTATGACGATAAGAAAAGGGAGGTTCTTAAAGCGTTAAGAAACCATTTTAAACCGGAATTTTTAAACAGAGTCGACGAAGTCATAGTTTTTCTACCTCTAACAGAAAAAGAAGTTGAAGAAATTGTCGATATTCAATTTAATTATATAAAGGATAGAATCAAAGACAAAAATTTTACAATTGAGATCTCTAAAGAAGCAAAAGAACTGATAGCCAGGGAAGCATATGATCCTGTTTATGGCGCCAGGCCTGTAAAGAGATATCTACAGAAGTACATTGAAACTCCTCTTGCTACAATGATCATATCCGATGAAATCAAAGAGGGTTCTTGTGTTTATATTGATCAGGAAGATGGAAAAATTATAATGATGAACAAGTAATTATTAAAAAGGTATTATATTTGTTATTTTATCTATAAAAAGAATGATTAAGACCGAGATTGAGATAAAAGGACCAAAAGGTATTTTCTTCCACAGGGGACTGCCATCTCTCCATGAATAATTCTCAGAAACGGAAGTTTTTTTGATAAATTTAACGTAGAGAAGGAAAAGAAGGATAAAAAGCAAACCAAGAATTGCTCCTGCAAAAAGGGATGAAATTGCATAACGCCATCCTATAAATCCTCCAATCATACCAAGCAAACTGATGTCTCCACCTCCAAAACCGGGTTTTTTTGTGAAAAAATAAAATGCATCGGTAAAAAGATAAACAGTTCCCATAGATAACACAATACTGATAAGGCTTGTTGCCGGATCAATAAAACTGTTTGATAACAAAGATGTACAAAGCGCAATAAACATACCAAGGAAAGTCAATGAATTTGGTATAATATAGTGTTTCAAGTCAATGACAGATATGGAAATAAGAAAGAAAAATAAAATGGAAATTCTCAAACTCTCAAAACTTATTCCCCATCTGGCGAATGAAAGAAGGAATAAAACCCCAAGGGTCATCTCTACAATAGGATATTGAAGTGAAATAAGGGAATTACAATTCCTGCATCTTCCTTTTAGTATTATAAAAGAAAGTATCGGTATGTTCAGATAAAAAGGAATAGTAATCTTACAGGAAGGACAGAAAGATCTTTTCCAAACAACAGATTCTTTCCTTGGGATTCTGTAAATACAGACATTGGCAAAAGAACCAAGAGTCGAACCAAAGAAAAACCAAAGAAGATATTGAACAAATAAAGGATATGACTTTAACGCTTGTACTATAATCAATTGAATTCCTTTTTATTAAATATTAGAATTGCAAAAGAAAGAGATAAAATAATATAAGCTATTGTATATGAAAAACCGAATAAAACGAAGTCTGCTTTTAATGGTAAATTGGAGTAAGAAAGTGATTTTATATCAATATCGGATAAGGAAGGAAGTATAAACGAAGTCACCTGCAGTACTTTTAGCGTGAAAGGAGGAAGTTTTTCGAAAAGGTTTCCTATGGAAAGAGCAGAGGAAATGAAAATACCTGATAAAGTTGTCAGAAAGGTAAAAACTGCACTTGTAATTGGGGTAGAAAAAGAGGAAAAGAAAATATTTATAGCAGAGACAATAAATATCTGTAATTGGATGAAAACGAATACAAGGATAAAATTCCAACCTATTGGAATGGACAGTAGAAACATGATAGAAGCAAAAACGAAAGCAGCAAGCACTTCAACAAATAATGTACTCATGCAAAGACCGAAATATTTTCCAAGAATAAAAGTTTCACGGCTGACTGGTTTTGAAAGAATAAGATAAATTGTTTTTTGTTTATATTCAATTTGAATAATTAGAGTTCCAATGACAATGGAAATCAAAATTCCAAGTAGAAGCATTGTTGAAGCTGCAAAATCGTGAATGACTTTATAGATCTCTCCAATTACGAGAGGTTTTAGAATAAATGAAAAAGCGCCGGGGATCAGCAGGAATAGAGTAATAAAATAAAGAGTTTTTTCCCTGAGGACGATCCTGAAGGTATTTGTTGCAAGAACTAATATTTGCTTAATTTTGATCGTGTACGACATTTATAAACATCTGCTCCAATGTAGAAAGGGAAGGTGCAAAACTTAATATCTGTACATTTGCTTTGACAAATGTTGAAAAAAGAGATTGCAGTTCTTCCCTTTCACCGGAGATCCTCCAGAGATCAGCTCCTGATTTTTCTGCTTTGAAAACTCTTTTTTCAACTGATTTGTAAAAAACATCACTACATTTAAAAACAAGAGAATAATTTTTTTGGTATTTTGAAATAATTGAAATCATATCATCTTCAAGGACCAGCTTTCCCTGACTGATAAAACCTACTCTGTCTGCAATTTCTTCGATGTCAGGGAGGATGTGTGAACTGATTAGAATTGAGACAGCTCTTTTTTTTAATGAGGTTATTATCTTTTTTATTTCAGTTCTTCCGGTTGGATCAACACCTGATAGTGGTTCATCTAATATTAATACGTCAGGGGTTCCAATTAGAGCCTGTGCTAAACCCAACCTCTGTAACATTCCTCTTGAATAGGTTTTTATCTTCCTGTCAACAAAAGGAGCTAATTGGACTGTTTTAATAATTTCATTTACTAAAGATTTTTTTTGCACCATCAGGTTTTCAGACAAAAGGAGAAATTCTCTCCCTGTTAAGTATGAATAGAAAGAGGGAGTTTCAGGAAGAAAACCGAGATTTTTTCTTGAATTTAATGAACCGGCATTTTCTGAGAAAATTTTTGCACAACCACAATCTTTTTTGATC
Organism: uncultured Desulfuromonadaceae bacterium; assembly: GCA_965370235.1. Classification (GTDB taxonomy): domain Bacteria; phylum SDB-A; class SDB-A; order SDB-A; family SDB-A; genus CBDUTX01. The sequence continues at coordinate 3,592 of CBDUTX010000006.1, forward strand.
AAACCGACTAATATTTTCATCGTTGTAGATTTACCAGCTCCATTAGGACCTAAAAGACCATATATTTCCCCTTTTTTTACAGAGAAAGACAAACCCTTTAGAGCTTTTGTTTTTTTTGGAATGAAACCGGAAATATATGTTTTATGAAGATTTTCTACAAAAATAGCATTCATAATTATTCTACAGGATTAAATTGATAAATTCTTTTTGAATACATATGTATTCAAGTTCATTTGTTATTTTTTCTAAAATAGAATATGTCCTTATTGCATTTGAAAACCATATCATCTCTGTATCCGGAAGAGGCACTCCCGAAGATCTCTCAAGAACAGGGAGAGGATTTACATGAGAACCATTAATTTTTATTCCAAAGTGGAGATGAGGACCGGTTGATAAACCTGTTGAGCCGACAAAACCTACCACCTGCCCCTGTTCAACCCTGGTTCCAACTCTTATTCCTGATGCAATTTGACTGAGATGAAAGTATTCACTTTCAAAGCCTCCTCTGTGTTTTACTTTTACGGCTATTCCAGCCTGCCCGAGTCTTCCGGCATAGGTAACGGTTCCATCAGCAATAGAAGAAACAGGTGTTCCTGTGGGTGCAGCATAATCAACACCAGTGTGAGCACGGCTATATCCTAGAATCGGATGAAATCTTGAGCTTGAATATCCGGAACTGATTCGTGAATAAGAAACAGGAGAACTTAGAAATTTTCTCAAAGTACTCTGACCATCACTGCTGAAATGATAGAAATTTTTATAGTAGAAAAGAAATGCATTCCCTGATGTTTTTAAACCTCTGTAGTTGCATGTTAAAAGAGGAGTTCTTCCGATATATTCATTATCGATGAATTTTTTAAAATATAGAACACTGAATGAATCTCCATTTCTTGAAGCAAAAGTAAAGTCAACCTGGCATTCGAGCAGATTACAAAAGGTGCCTGCAAGTTCATCATTTCCGCCTGAGGAAAGAATACTCTCCCATAAAGACGGTTTTGTCTCTCCTATTCTCCCGTTAATAACTACAGGAATGTAAATCACTTCAACTTGCAATGTTTCGGCAAACCATGTTTCTCCTTCGAGAGTTGCTATAAAAATTTGATCGGCTTTCTTTTTGTAAATAATTTTTTCAATTTTACCTTCACTGATATAAACAAAAAGAGATTCCCCATCTATACACTTTTCAGGCTCAAAAACATTGCCGAAAGCAGAAGCAACGCTTTGTGAGTTAACTTTATCTCCGCATATCCTGTTTATCAAAACCGTTATATTCTCTCCTGGATTGAGTTGCCCTTTAAAGGTATCTGATATTTCAGATGTATTATTTACTGATATGTCCACCAGATTCAAAGAAGTTCTCGGCTCTTCAGAATTTCTACATGTTATTATTAAAAAAGCTAAAGTTACTATGTATAAATAAAATCTCATATCTGTTTATACCCCTTTTAATAATCTTGTTGCAAGAAATTCCGGCAAACTATTTTTGAGTATAGAATTTGATGCACCGGTTACATCATAGTGATTTCTGCGTAAAGCAATATTCATGTTTTCACTATCAAAAACAACAAAAGATGAACGGGGATCTCGGTCTCTTGGTTGTCCAACACTTCCAACATTGATTAAGTACCTGATGTTTTTTTTAAGAGTAATGTTGAAATCTCCGGATATAAAATCAACACTATCATTATCTATATCATATAAGTAACAACATGGAATATGAGAATGCCCAATGAAAATTACATCTAAAAAGAGGTTCTTTGTTGATTTGAACTCTATCAGAGCTTCTCTTTCATTGAAAATATAATCCCACTCATCAGGAGAGGAAAATCTGCTGTGTGCAAAAGCCATTTTTTTTGACTTTTTTTTCAAAGAAGCACTCATCTGCCATCTCTCTACCTTCCGAAGATTTTCCGGAGTTACAACCTCTCTTGTCCACTTAATAGCATCGGCTGCATCTTTATTGAAATAACTTAATTGAAGTGTTTTCAAAAGTCCTGATTCGTGATTTCCAATAAGTTTTATATTTGCTGTCCTGTCGATTTTTTCAATACATTCGTTAGGATATGCTCCATATCCAACTGCATCACCGAGAAAAATAAATGAATTTATTTTTTCTTTTTCCGAGAAACGAAACAAACTTTCAAGAGAATGTAAATTCGCGTGTACATCTGAGAATATCAGTGTTTTAATTTTTCCCCCACAATGCCTTCAAGGATTCCGTTGATTAAAGAAGAGGACTTATATCCGCAGTAGTTTTTTGCGAGTTTTATAGCTTCATCTATTGCAACTGCAAGAGGAACTTCAGGAAAATAGAGCAGTTCAGTTGTTGAAAGCCTTAAAATTTCCCTTTCAACATAGCCAAGCCTGTTGAAATCCCAATTGTCTGCATGAGATTGAATAAGCGAATCTATTTCATCAATGTTTTCATTTATCTTCTCAACTCTTTCATTCATCCAGACTAAATCTTCCTGTGATAAAGATAAACCATTCTCTTTAAGGAAACCCGAGAAGTCCTTCTCTTTTAGAAAATCTTCTTTGTAGAGATATTGAATTACTATCTGTCTTAATTTGTTTAAAGGTAGCAATTATTCGTCCATTAAATTGTACAAAGAAACCATTTCCATGGCTGTCATTGCCGCCTGGAATCCCTTGTTTCCCATTTTTATGCCCGCTCTGTCCAGAGCTTGTTCCTGTGTGTCTGCAGTTATAATGCCAAATATAACAGGGATATTTGCTCCGAGAGCAATTTGGGCGATTCCTTTTGTGACTTCAGAAGAGATGTAGTCAAAATGAGGAGTCTCTCCCCTGATGACAGAACCGAGACATATTATAGCAGAAAAATCTTTTTCAACGAGTTTTTTTGCAATGGATGGAATTTCAAAAGCTCCGGGAACCCAAATTACTGTAATATTTTTATCATCGGTTTTATGTCTTTTTAAAGCATCTAAAGAGCCTTCGACCAGTCTTTTAGAAACAGTAGAATTAAAACGGGAAGCAATGACGGCAAATTTTCTGTTTTCTCCAATATATGATCCTTCAATTAATACTGGCATTTAAACCTCCTTGAGAAGATGCCCCAGTTTGTTTTTTTTTGTAGTAAGATATTCTCTATTAATATCATGTGGGGGGATTTCTATAGAAATCCTTTCTACGATTTTTAACCCAAAACTGCTCAGACCGACAAGTTTTTTTGGATTGTTTGTCATTACTTTAATAGAAGAAAGTCCAAGATCTGCAAGGATTTGAGCACCCAAGCCATAATCTCTCTGATCTGCTTTTAAACCAAGGCAGAGATTTGCCTCTACAGTATCCAATCCTTTTTCCTGGAGATTATATGCTTTGATCTTGTTTATCAAGCCGATCCCTCTTCCTTCCTGTCTCATATAGAGAAGCACTCCTTCTCCTTTTTCTGAAATTTTTTTCATTGACAGGTGTAATTGATCTTGACAATCACACTTTAATGAGGAGAAAACATCACCCGTAAAACATTCAGAGTGAACTCGTACAAGTATATTTTCCTTTCCTTTAATTTCTCCTTTTACTAAGGCTATATGTATATTATCATCAATGTCAGAACTATAAAGGATTATTTTGAAATCACCCCATATAGTAGGTAAATTTGCAGAAGCACTTCTGTGAACGAGTTTTTCCTTTTTTACCCTGAAGGCAATAATATCTTTAATTGTTATTATGCTGAGATCAAATTTTTTTGCAATTATCTCCAAATCAGGAAGTCTTGCCATCTCTCCGTTATCTGATAATATTTCACAGAGAATACCGGAAGGGAATAAATTTGAAATTTTCATAAGATCAACAACTGCCTCTGTATGACCGGCACGTCTTAAAACACCACCCTGCTTCGCTCTGAGGGGGAAAATATGACCGGGTTTTGCAAAATCATCACTCTGTGTTGCTTCATTTGCGAATAAATGTATTGTCTTTGCCCTGTCCTGAGCACTAATACCGGAGGTGATCCCTTCTGAAGCATCAACGGAAATTCCAAAAGCAGTTTGATATTTTGCAGTGTTTTTTTGAGTCATCATCGGGATGTCCAATTTATCCATTCTCTCTCCTGTCGTTGCAACACAGAGCAAACCCCTTGCGTGTTTAGTGATGAAGTTGACGATCTCAGGAGTAACTTTTTCAGCAGCAAGAACCAGGTCCCCTTCGTTTTCCCGGTCTTCGTTATCTACAACTATTAAAAGTTCCCCCTTCTGTATTTTTTTTATAGCTTTTTCAATTGAAATTATCCTGCTCATGTCTCCTTCCTTTCATTTAGTATAAAAATCTCTTTCGATATTAACCGATTTTCCCGGTTTCAGTTCTGAAAGAGCTGTTCTTTTCAGAGTCTCATCAATTACTGCAATTTCTATAGTTTGTTTTACAATTTTTGATACAGTAAGACTTATTCCATCGATAGCAATAAAACCTTTCTTTCTGATAGCAGATGAAATCATCAGAGGAATAGTAATTGATAAAAGGGAATATCCCGGAGATTTTCTGAATGAAATTATTTTGCCTGTTCCTTCTACATGACCTTGAACAAAATGACCTCCCATTCTCTCTCCAATTTTCATCGCCCTTTCAAGATTAACATATATTCCTGCCCGATAATATCTTGCTTTGGAAAGGGCGAGAGTTTCTTTTGATATCTGAACTGTAAAGTTATTTTTGTTAAAGCCTGTTACTGTCAAACAGGCGCCGTCAACAGAAACCGAATCCCCTGTTTTTATATCAGAGAGAACAAGAGATGAGTTAATATCAAGTTCACTATAATAATTATATCTTCTTATAGATCTAATTTTTCCTTTTTCTTCAATCAGTCCGGTAAACATTGATTTCCCATTAATTTGATGTAAGACTTTCCGTTTTTATATTTTGTAATTATATCATTTTCAATAAAAAAAGTCTTTTCTCTTGTCAGGACAGGGTGCTCGGAAATAGAGAAAGAAGTGTTTATCATTTTTATACCTGAACCCAGGAGGAATGGAGCCAGAAAATGATATAAATAATCAAAGCTATTCTTGAAAACAAAAGAAGATATCATTTTACTTCCACCTTCTACGAGGAGTGAGTATATCTTGAGGTCTACAACCAAAACCTTCAGGATAGCAAATAAAGAATAATCATCAAGATTCATATGAATGTGGTTATGATAGTATTTGTCATTTGAAGTAAGAACACAGTAATTTTCATCTTTGAATACATTTGATTTTTTAGAAATCCTGCCAGTTCTATCTAAAATAATTCTTTTTGGAGCTTTTCCTCCCACATAACGTAGGTTCAGGAAAGGATTGTCTTTTATAATTGTATTGGTTCCTACAAGTATTGCCTGATGTGTAACACGTAGATTATGCACATATTCTCTTGATTTGAGCGAAGTTATCCATTTTGATTGCCTTCTGTGGTCTGCTATAAATCCATCGAGAGAAGATGCAATCTTTAAAGTTATCAAAGGTCTTTTTAGTACATTTGCGATAAAAAAGGGTTCATTGATTTTATAAGCCCTCTCTGTCAAAAGAGAGTCGACTACTTCTATACCCTGATCTGTAAGAATCTTTTTTCCCCGTCCGTTGACAGAAGGATTTGGATCAAGTAGAGGGAAAACCACTTTTTTTATTCCGCTTTTAATTATCACATCAGTACAGGGGGGAGTTAAACCATAATGGGCACAGGGTTCAAGATTGACATATAAAGTTGATCCTTTTGATCTGTCTCCTGCTTTTTTTAAAGCATCTCGTTCAGCATGAAGAGATCCCGGACCTCTGTGAATACCGGTTGAAATAATTATTTTGTTTTTGACAACAAGGGAAGCTACAGCTGGATTTGGAAGGGTTTTTCCCGAATATTCTTCTGCTATGTCTAATGTCTTGTTTAGAAATAATATGTCTTCTTCATTATACATAGTAGAATCGACAGAAGTGTTCGGCAGTTTGCCATGTTAATTTGATTTTTTTCTTTTCAGTCTTCATATTCTAAATAACAGATAGAGAAATATTAAAACCTCGATTTTTTTCTTTTCAGTTATATTATATTTATTTGTAAAAATATCAATTACTTTATTTGATATTTATTAGATTTTATATAGGTGAAAAAGAATTCACTTAACAGAAGGGATAACTATTTAGTCGGACAACTTCTCTTTTTTGATTTTAGGCTGAATAGGAATTTCAAGATGCCTGAATATTAATAAATTAGATTTTCCATTCGAGTCGAGAAAAAAGTCAAACTTAGATAGCAGGGGAATAATATATGATGGAAGAGGAGATGCATAATTATCTTGAAATAAACAAATATAACTCCTTCTTATCAACGGAGAGGGGTTCGAATTATACTGAATGTCCTTACTGTAAGATAAACTGAAAAAAAGAATTAAGGATATAAAAAGAATAATTTTCAATTTAGTCTCTGTTTTTCAAAGATATTATTATTTCACCCGGAAGAGATAACTCTCTATTTCCGGGGTCTAATTGGTATGCCCAATCAAAAAGTAATTCGTATTCATCATAATTCCTAACATATATCTTCGCATAATGATCATCTCTTGTCCATATTACATAGATATGTCCTATCTGGACTATTTCATCCCCTGTTGGAGACCAACCATATTCAGGAGCATAAGTAACATCATCAAATGTATAAGCATAACCCATGTCCTGAATATCTGTGTAAATATCTCCGCAGACGATATATCCTGTTCCCCTGTAGTATTCATAATATATATCACAGGATTGTGAAGTAGCATCACATGACCTGAACATGGAAAAATCCCATCCTGCTGTTTCAGGGAAATAATATATATCTGTAATATATGCATAATAGCCTTCAGGGCGAGGAGTATCATATATGAGATAATCTGTAAGGGAACCTTCTTCTCCATGAATGTTGACTGCAGAGATAGCATAAAAATATGTGATTCCGTTCATCACGGAATAATCGCAGAATTCATTATAAGGAGTCTGGGCTATTAACTGATAATTTCCAGAAGGTGATAATGAGCGGTATATTCTGTAGAAATCAATACTTGATTCGGGATTGTAAGACCAGTAGAGGATTATCAGATTATCTCCTGTTATACTCGATGCATATCTGACCATTGAAGGGATTCTGTAAACAAGACAACCTGAAAAAACAATTGTCAGAAATATTATTGCAGAAATAAATTTTTTCATAAAACCTCCAAAGATCTTTATTTAATATCTAGCATTTTTTGTGCCAAAACCAATTGGTTTTTATATGTTACAATAATTCATCGGTTGGATATAATATATGGTTTTGAATTGTTATCTATTGCACATTTTCAGTGCAGTAAAATTCTTTTATCTGAATATAATAACACAATCTAATTGAGATGAAAAAAGAGGAGAAAAATCATTCAATTGATACAATATCTGCTCTCTTGTGGGAATCATATCCTGTTCTTCGGCTAATATTCTGGCAGCATTTTCAAACTCACCGAGCAGCTCAATAGTTCTGTTATCACTCATAATAATATCTTTCAATCGGATTAATCCCGACCTGTTTTCGTATATCTGTAGATTGCTTAAATCTACAGACATGTCAAGAAATTCAGGATCAGGAATATCTACAAAAATACTGTCACCGGATTGTGTAATATTATCTTCTGATATTTTCTCCAAATCAACACCATAGTACATTGTAACAACAGTGTACAAAAGTGCTTTGTCTGTTCCGGTGAGCCAGTGACTATTGTCTATATTGACGACAACCTGTGTGACGATTTTTTCCGTTACAAGAAAGATCAACTGATCAGAATGAAGTATTTCAAGAGCAGAAGTTACCTGTGGCTTTTTAGGATTGGTAAGCAAGTAGAACAGGAAAAAAATTATAACAACCGCAATAAGAAGGACTAAAGTTATAATGAATGAATATCTTCTCATATCTTAGCAAGAGGTGAATCTCAACAATATCAATATTGCAAGAAGCACAAAAAGTACTATAAATAAAATTTTTTTCATTTTACTCCTTAAAAATATTCTTGATAAGAGTATAAAAACACCTGGGAGAGGAGTCAACAAAATTAAATAGAATTCACATTTATTGAACTCTTTTGTTATTCCCTCTTAAGAGTTGTATTGCTTCGCTTTTATTTTTTGCTTTAGCAAGATAAGAACCTGAAATCAGGTTGACAATATCAGCATTTCTAACAAGAGCAGCGTTTTCAGAAGTAATACCCCCGTCGATGTAAAAGGGTAAGTCGCAGAATGATCGAATGATACCGGCTTTTTCAAGAACAGCGGGAATAAACCCCTGCCCTCCAAATCCGGGATTTACACTCATCAAAAGAATAAAATCAACTGAATGAATATAAGGCTTTAAACAGGAAGGATCCGTTGGAGGATTTATTGCGAGACCGGGACTGATGTTTGAATTTCTTAGAATAGTTGAAATTTTTTTATGGTCTGCGTTTATTTCAACATGCCAGGAGATGTTTTTCGGATTTGATTTTAAAAACCACATAGCAACCCTTTCCGGATCATCGACCATTAAATGTATATCAAGAGGAAGAGAAAAATTATTTGATATCTGTTTTGCCAGAGCAGGTCCAAAAGTAAGATTAGGAACAAAATGACCGTCCATAACATCAAAGTGAATGAAGTCAACCCCTGCATCTTTTAAATTTTCAATTTCATCTGAGAGATTCAGAAGATCTGACGATGTAAGGGATGCTCCAATTCTAATCATAATGACTGTGTTAATGTTAAGAAGGATAAAAAACCCAAAAGAAGAAAGATTATCACATCTGATTTGTTAGAATTTTTATTATTTAAAATAAGAATAACTTCGATTAAAACTACAAAACAGAAAAGAAATAGAAAAAATAAAGAAAAAAAGGGTTTTAATTTGATAATCTTTAAAAAAGCATTTGCGATCCCTAAAAAAAACAATCCGTAAAAAACAAGAGAAACTTTAGGCTGTTCTTCTCTTTTTTTTTCTTCGATAAATCTCCAGGAGAGAAGAACAATTGCAAGAATTCCTATTCGAAGAAGAAGATCTTTTACAGGACTGCTTAAATTGAAAAAATTTGATAGAAGAATGACAATAAGAACTGCAATTCCTGCAATTCTGAAAATAAAGGAAAATAAAGGGGGATAATTTAACCGCATGTTATTTTTACTCTAACCTCAATATCTTCTCTTGTTGCTTTTTTCAGGGAGATAAAGCTGAAAGATTCAATAGCAAACGATGCTGCTGCGGATCCATAACACAAAGCTTTTTCTAAATCTTGCCAGGATACTTCATCCCTTTCAGAGATATAGCCGAGATAGCCTCCGGCAAAAGAATCACCTGCCCCTGTTGTGTCAATAACTTTTTCAACCTCATATACACCAACAGAAGTAGATCTGTCTTTTGAATGGAGAGAAGCTCCTATTTTTCCTTTTTTTAAAACAATATATTTTGCTCCAAAAGAGAAAAATTTATCCAGAGCTGCTCTTTCATCATTTGTTTTTGTAAGTTGTAATAATTCCTCATTGTTAATCATCAGAAGATCTATATTCTTGACAACTTCAAGTACATCTGAATAATTTCTTTCTATCCAGTAATTCATAGTATCCATTACAATAAAGTTTTTTCCGCCTAATTGAGATAAGATCTGCAGTTGTAGAGAAGGAGATATATTTCCAAGGAAAACATAAGGAATATTTCTGACAGAGGGTTTTATAACAGGATTAAATGAAGCGAAGACTCCGAGATCAGTAAGCAATGTTTCTCTTAAATCCATATCCTCATGATATTTTCCCTTCCACCGAAAAGTTTTCCCCTTTACAACCTTGAAATGAGAAAGATCAATTTTTCTTGAATTACCCCATGTTTCCTGTGGAGAGGGAAAGTCCTCACCGACAACACATACTGGATATATCTTTGAAAAAAGACCGGCAGCAGCGACAAAGTATGAAAGGGAACCTCCAAGAACGTCGTCGACCCTTCCCCATTTTGTCTCTACAGAATCAAAAGCCACAGAACCAACCGCTAAAACCGACATTAGAATATTTTCCTTATACTGTCTTCATATGCAATTGTTACAGAATCAATGATTTGCCAGTCCCTGTGTTCATCAGAAACAGTGAACAAATCCGATGTAGAACTGCTTAATAGAAGTAATTTAACGGCAAGTGCAACTTCTTTATCATTCTTAAGTGTTTCTAAATACCTTCCTCTTGACCCGAAAGTAGCATTGGAGATAGCAATTCTTAGCTGGCTTGTAATTCTGTATAAGACATCATCTGAAATAGAGTCTTCCCTTTCAACGCCTTCTTCAAAAGCAACTTCAAAAAAGCTGTCAATTACATTATCAGACAGATGGAAGTTAAATGAAATATCCGGGTTTTTTAGAATGTAATCCCTTGCAAAAGAAAAGTACAAACCTTCTGTGAGAATTGAAGTTTCAAGAGGAGATAGTAGAGAGTAGTAATAAAAAAAATCAGGATTTATACCTCCGCCACCATAAACTTCTCTTCTAAGATTACCTATTGTTGTGAAAGGACCGGTGTCTGCAATTTCTACATGTTCTTCTATCTCAAGTTTTGTTCTTGTGTGACCTACATCTATCAAACGACCTGAAGGAGTGTAATATCTACTGGTTGTAAGTTTAATCGCTCCTCTGTTTCCATAATTCAGCGGAAAAATACTCTGCACAGATCCTTTTCCATAACTTCTGGATCCGATTAATAGACCTCTGTCATGATCCTGCATTGCTCCTGCGACTATTTCGGAAGCTGAAGCACTGCTGAAATTGATAAGTATAACAAGAGGAGATTCAGGACAAATTGGTTCTCTGTCTGACCAAAATCTGTTTTTTCCGGTTCTCCCGTTAGTACTGACTATTGTAGCTCCTTTAGGCAGAAAATTATTTGACACTTCAATTGCTTCTCTCAACAGACCCCCGGGGTTGTTTCTGAGGTCGAGAATAAATTTTTCTGCTCCTTCATTCATCAGAGAATCCAGTGCACTCAGCACTTCTTCTCCGGCAGAGGAATAGAAATTTGACAGACGTATATAACCGATATTTGTCCCTTCGATAATTCCTGCAAAAGGAACACTGTGAATACTGATTATTTCTCTTGTAATTGTGATTTCCTTTGTATAATCATGTCCCGGATGAAGAATAGTAATTGTTACGTCTGTGCCCGGAGTTCCTCTTAATTTCCGAACAGCTTCTTCAACAGTAATGCCTTCTGTACTTACACCATCAATGGCTTTTATCTGATCTCCGGAAAGCAGACCTGCTCTTTCAGCAGGTGTGTTTTCAATTGGAGCAATAATAGTTAACCATTCTCCTCTTATTCCAATTTCAATTCCCAACCCTCCAAATGCTCCGGAAGTATTTTCTCTCAACCTTGCATATTCAGCAGAATCAATATATACGCTGTATGGATCTAATTCATCGAGCATGCCGTTTACAGCTGATTCGATGAGTTGCTCTAACTGAACATCAGTTACGTAGTTAGACAATATAATATGCAGAGAAGAGGAAAAGAATTCCAATTCTTCATGAATTGAGTGAGATGAAATAGATGGAGAAGTAAAACTTTTTGCCAGCAGACCAAAAGCTGTTCCAACAAAAGAGCTGAAAAAAGTTAAGATTAAAACAATGATAATAAGTTGTTTTTTCGACATAACTACCCCCTTCGAGGTTTTTTCTTGATTCATCCGCTCTCCTCGATCAGAGGGAGATAACGGGAAACTTTAGTAATAATTGCTTTATGGATTTCTTCTTTTGATTTTGAAGCATCTAAAATTACTATTCTTTCAGGATTTTGTCTTGCAATTTTTTTATAAGCAGCACGGACTTTTAAGTGGAAATCTATATTTTCTCTTTCTATTCTATCTTTTTTTAAACCTATTCTCAGTAATCCTATTTCAGGATCAAAATCGAGAAGAAAAGTTAAATCAGGAATTAACCCTCTTGTTGATAGAGTATTTATCTCAGTAATTATTTTTTCAGGTAAATTTCTTCCTGATATCTGGTATGCCAATGTCGAATCAGAATATCTGTCTACGATGACAATTTTTTTTGATTGAAGAGCAGGCATAATAAGATTAACCGTGTTCTCTGAGCGGCTGGCAAGATATAGAAGTACTTCGGTATAGGGATTGATATTCATTTTGTTGTGAAGTAGAATTTCCCTGATCTTTTCACCTACTTCAGTGCCGCCCGGTTCTTTTGAAACTAAAAGATGTAAACCTTTTGATTCTAAATAATGTTGAAGAAGTTTTACCTGAGTTGTCTTCCCGCTTCCTTCAACGCCTTCAAAAGTGATAAAAAGGGACATTATTTCTTTTTCTTAGCGGGTGTCTCTTTAGATTTGTCAGTAAATTTTTTTATGAAGTCTTCTGTTTTATTTTTACAGATGCTATCAGGATATTGTTTCGGAGGAGATTTCATAAAGTAGGAGGAAGGTTCAGTCAAAGGACCTGATATGTTATGGTCTTTTGCCAGTTTTATACAGCGGACTGCATCTATAATAACTCCTGCTGAATTAGGAGAATCCCAAACTTCTAGTTTTAATTCCAAATGCAGAGGTACGTTTCCAAAAGTTTTACCTTCCATTTTAATATAGCACCATTTTCTGTCTTTCAACCATGGAATGTAATCTGAAGGACCGATATGTATATTTTCTTCAGGCATTTTAAAAGGAAGAAGAGAAGTTACCGCCTGTGTCTTTGAAACTTTCTTCGAAAATAGCCTTTCTCTCTCAAGCATGTTTAAAAAGTCGGTGTTTCCACCAACATTTAGCTGATAGGTTCTCTCTATTTCAACCCCTCTATCCAAAAAAAGCTGAGTGAGAACTCTGTGGGTTATAGTTGCTCCGACCTGACTTTTTATATCATCTCCAATAATAGGCTGACCTGCATCTTTAAATCTTTTTGCCCAATACGGAGAAGATGCTATAAAAACAGGGATTGCATTGACCATTCCCACTCCAGCAGCCAAAATCTGTTCAACATACCATTTTGTTGCTTCTTCGGAACCGACAGGAAGATAATTGATAACAACATCAGTTCCTGTATCTTTTATAATTTTCACAACATCGTCCGTTGGACCGGGTGCTTTTTTTACTATTTCCTTCAAATATTTTCCAATACCATCATGGGTCATCCCTCTATTAACTTTTATACCGAACTCGGGAACATCTGAAAATTTGATTGTATTGTTTGGATATGCATAAATAGCTTCTGAAAGATCTTTTCCCACTTTTCCTTCAACTACATCAAAGGCACAGGAAAATTCGATGTCATTAATATGATATCCACCGAGGTTGATGTGCATAATACCGGGAATTCTATCAAATTCTTTTGCATTTCTGTAAAAATAGACACCCTGAACAAGTGATGAAGCGCAGTTTCCTACACCAATTATACCAACTCTGACTTTTTTATTAGCCATTTTTACCTCCTGAAGAAATATTCCTGCAAATTTTAAAAAATCTTTCAAATGAAGTTATGAATGTTAAGATCAAAAGTATAAACAGTCCCCAGAATATAAAATTCTCTCCAATTAATGAAACAACTGTAATCCAGATAACTCTCTCTGGCCTTGAGAACAAACCTCCTTTAAAAGCATATCTCAAACCTTCTGATCTGGCTTTAACATAACTTGTAAATAACGAGCAAAATAATACACCAAATAAGATCATAATAAAAGCACTTTTCTTCTCTCCTGTCCAGGTAGATATGAAAAGACACCAGGCAGTTAAGGCAAAAAGAATTGCAAATTCGCTCACTCTGTCCAGAGAAGAATCAAGGAATGCTCCTATGTCAGAATATTTACCGGATTTTCTTGCAAGGACCCCGTCGAGTGAATCAAAAATACTGGCGAATATTAAAGTCAAACCAGCAATTCTGAAATATCCTTTAAAGAAAAAGAAAGCAGATAGAATTGAAATGAGAAAACCAAAAATAGTTACCATATTAGGAGTAATATTCATTTTATCCATTAATTTTACAATTGGCTCAATTGTATTTCTAAAAATTTTTATTATCTTTTCCGGTATCATTTTTTTTCCTCTTTAACAATTAACACAAACTCTCCTTTAGGTTTTTTTTCTGTGAAAACAAAAAGCAGTTCCTGTGCTTTACCGAAAATAAAATCTTCATGAATTTTTGTAATTTCTCTTCCTATTGCCAGATTTCTTTCGGGAGCTAAATCTTGTATTTCCTGAAGGGTTTTTACAATTCTCAAGGGAGATTCGAAGATAATAACTGTCATACTAAGCTTGAGGACAGCTTCTATTTTTTTTTTTCTTTTTAATTTTTTTCTCGGCAGAAACCCGATAAAAATAAAACTATCCGTTGCTGCGCCCGAGGGCACCAGAGCAGCAAGAAGACTTGAAGGACCGGGGACAGGAACTACTTTAATATCTTTTTCAATGCATTTTCTCACAATATAAACACCCGGATCAGAAATTGAAGGAGTTCCTGAATCAGAAACCAGAGCAATCGATCCTACATAGTCAAGATGATTTATTATTTTCGGGGATATTTTCACTTTGTTCTTATCATTGTAAGATAAAAGCTTGTTTTTTATATTGTAATGGTTAAGAAGAATTAATGTTCTTCTCGTATCTTCACAGGCAATTAAACTTACAGAGTTAAGTATCTCCAGAGCCCTTATTGTTATGTCCTTCAAGTTTCCAATAGGAGTGCTAACTGTATATAATGGATAGGACATAGATAATTAGATTTAATCTTTGAAATCAAAAGAACTTTTTTTATAAAAACCGATTGACTTTAACGCAAACCTGTATTCCTTGATTGCTATCTGGACTATCTCTTCAGTCTTTTCTTCACCAATTATCATTGAAAAAGATGATTTAATTAGTTCAAACCAGTAAACAAAAACATCTACGAGCAGATCAGGAGTGGTTGTAATATTTCCGCTTAAATTTGTATTTTTAAGAGTTGTATTCTGTAGAAAATTAAACTCTTCCTGCACTCTTTTATAGCTGCTTTCTGCAGTTTCGGTTACAATAGACTTCCCAAGTTTCTCTGAAAAAAGGTTAAAGGTTTTGTTAATAGATTTAATGAATAAAGAGACCTGAGCCGGTGTAGCTTGAATTTCAGTTTTATCTGTATGATATGGAAATCCGTTGAAAATCAGCAGATCTTTCTTTGTCTGCATCAACTTTTCAAGGAAGAGGATAAGTTCGTCCCAGGATATATTTTTTAACGGACTACTTGAGAAATAGCATCGTGAAATTTCTCCGTTGGAAACTCTGAAAAAATTATGTTCAAGATCATTAACAAGTTCGACAAAACCGTTGAATTTGATCTCGTGGAATTTTGCTACAATTGAATCTTTGTTCTTAATGATTTTTTTTAGAGCATCATTACCAACGGCTGAAAAAATAGGTTTCTTTGTAGCTGAAATCAAAATGAAGTTTATTAGTTCTTCAGGGACTTCATAGAAGTTAACTATAGCGAATTCAGATTTTTTTGCTTTTTCTATTGTTTCTGAAATACCTACCAGTTCTTTTTTACCGTGTGAAAAGGTTATTGCATTAAAAGGTTCACCTGCTTTTAGAAGGATCATATCAACCATGTCCGGATAAATTATTGAAATGTAAGCTGAAATTTTATAAGAACGCTCTAATTTAGCTGCATTTAAAACTCTGTCAAAATTTACAAAACCTAATTTTGTATTTTCTAAAATAGGGTTTCCTTTTGGAAATTTCAAATTAATATCCCTGGATCAAAACATTTCCTTCAATGAGAAATATATTTACAATACTTTTTCCTGCACCAACAACAATAGTATACATATTCCCTTCATGTGAAGCCTCTTTTATATTATCATCAAAACCATGATAGGAGACTACTCCTGTTTCAGCACTAAATTTAGCAGTGAAAGAAGAGCTCTGCGGAAGCATTAATGATATATTCCCGCTTTTTGCATTAATCTCAATATCACTTCCTGTTTTTAAACTCCATCGAATGTCAAGATTACCATTATCAAAATCCACAAAGATACTTCCCTGACCACCTGCCATTTTTATATTTCCACTTAAAAGAGTTATCGATACGGAACCAAATATATTGTAGATATCAATGTTCCCATTTAGAACTTCTGTGTTGATATTAGTGTAAGGGGGAACATGACAGATATAATTTAGCATATATTTAATTCCTTCTTCAGGAAATCCCACAGAAGGACAGTCAAAGGTAAAAGACAATGCCTGTTCTTCTTCTTCTTTGTTTACAGATATGTAATCAAGAAGATATAAAGCTGAATCACAATCGACACCATTAATGATTTTTTCAACTTCAATAAAAAACGAATCATCACTAATAATATGAATACTTCCTGTGGTTGTAGAGAGATTTAGAATACCTGGATTGTAATCGATATAAAATCTCTCTATGTCAGCCGCTCCATTTTCAAGGAGTACAATTCTACCTGCATATAAAGAGAAAGGAAACATGAAGATAATATAAAAAAGTAGAAAAGAAAACATTTTTTTTATCATTATTTCTCCTTATTATTTATTTAAATTAATTGTATTATTAATACTATTATAATTTTACAAGTTTTTTATACAAAATGAACTACTTTATTTTATCTTATAAAAGGATTTCTTCTCAAGGAAACAATACGGAAAAGATAATCGAATTACTTAATAAATGTGGGGGGATTATAAATGTTGATGAATTTATTTCATCTGATGATTTAAAACCTGAAGAAATAAGAGAAGAAATTTCGAAAAATATAAAAGGGGAAGAGGACTCTATAACTTTGATAGGAAATGACTATGTGATTCCCTATTTTAGAATAAACAATCCTGCAGAAGACAGAGATAAATACATTCTTTCAGATAATCCTTATGGATGTTATGGAGATGAATACCTGTTGCCTGACATTCCGACCTCAAGAATACCTTCAGATCCCGATGATCCTGATTTCCTCCTCGATTTTATCAAGAGGAGAATCAAGAATCTAGAGATAAAAAATAAAACTCTTGGATTTTCTGCAAAAGCCTGGAAGGAAGCTTCCATGTCTGTTTTCAATGTTGTTAAAGGATTGAAAGAGCTGTACTTTTCTCCTCCAACAAACAGAATAAATATAATTAGCTCAGCATTAAATGAGAATAATTGTTTCAGATATTTTAATGTACATGGAAGTGATAAAAGAGCTGAATGGTTTGGACAGGATGGATATAGTTACCCGGTATTTCTAAACGCAGAAGATATTGTTAAGATGGATCAATCTGTTATTGTGTCTGAAGCCTGTTACGGAGCATTGCTCGACAGAAGGAAGGATGGTCCTAGCATAGCCATTACTTTTTTAAAAAAAGGAGCTTCTGCATTTGTCGGATCAACTTCAATTTCATATGGACCGAGTTATCCTCCTAACGGGGAAGCTGACCTCATTGCAAAATACTTTCTTCAGTATGTTCAGGAAGGAATTAATTTTTCACGCTCATTGCTTTTGGCTAAAGAAGATCTTATGAGGAAAATGATAAGACTACAGGGATATCTCGATGAAGATGATAAAAAAACACTATATCAATTTGTACTCTATGGTTTTTCTGATGACAGAATAACAGGAGAAAGGGATGACTGAAAAAAAGATAATAGAAGAAGTAATAAAATTCCATCCTGAAATGGAAGGAGTAAAACCTTCTTTCAGAGAAGTAAAAGTAAAACTTAATAAAAGATTGCAGAAAAAATTAAAAGTAAAATTTCCTGAAGATAAAGTTAACACCCTCAAAATTTATACTTTTACAAAAAATATAATAACAGAGAGTGGAGTGGAAATTGATAGAATAGTAAGAGTGACAGTAAACAGGAAAGGTGAAATTATTAAGATGGTTTCGAGTAAGTAGTTCCCCGCCCACCCCAAAATATATTTATCCACGAAGCACACTAACCCAGCACCCATCATCTCAAAGACACGAACAGACACGAACCCCTTCCCCTCTCCCAAAAATAATATGACAGGATTGACAGGATTCCCAATACAACCCATCAGATTAACACCTGTCTGCAGCAGGCAGGGGAATGATAAAATCTTTTGCTATGCAAAAAACTTTATCGATTTTTGATTAACACTTGCCTGCGGCAAGCAGGCAGAGAAAACAAAAAACAATATATGTAGGGACAGGTCGGGACCTGTCCGAGAACGAAGCCCATCCCCGCACATAATATTTCACCACAGAGAGCACAGAGAAAAAACAACCCCCAAAAAAGATATTTATCCACGAAGCACACTAACCCAGCACCCATCATCTCAAAGGCACGAATCCCATCCCAATATTAATATTTTTTGCCACAGACTTGTCCATCGAAACTTGTTTGAATTAGCGAAGATGGAAAAACACTTGCCTGCTGCAAGCAGGCGGAGTATTTCAAGTATCAGATTATTAATTTGATATATTTGAATAAATTCAAAATATCTTCATTAACAATCTTAGCATTCTCTTTGAGAATGCACAGGAAATAAATTTCCTGTTTGAAATAATACACAGAGAATAAAGTAGGGGACACAGAGCCCCACCAGGCACCTCCAAATATAAAATTATTTGCTACGGATAAATACCTGTCTGCGAAAGTACTCGTGCAAGCAGACAGAAAAACACAGATGATAAAATCTTTTGCTTTGCAAATAAATTTACAGGTTTATTGAAGATGGATTGATAATAAAATGGTAAGTTAGGGAGAGGGAATGTAAGATTGCTTATTACAACAGAAAAATTTAAAACAATTTTAGCAAGATATTTAAGAGGGAGGAAACATGAAAAGCTTAAGAAAAGTATACGTCGTATTATTGGCGGTTCTTATCTCTGTTGGCTGTGCTACACAGACAGCTTCAATACATACATATGTTGAACCTACTATTAGAACAGAAGATATCAAAACAGTAGCATTTTTCCCAATTAGAGGTGCTCGTTTGTTAACAGCTGAAACCAGAGCAATTAATCAAATGCTGATTGATTCATTTT
>CBDUTX010000007.1:0-22440 GCA_965370235.1 uncultured Desulfuromonadaceae bacterium
ATTTATTACAGTTAAATCAAAAGAATATGGGATCAGAGCATTGAAGTTATACGGTATGGTCGGTCTTCCGGGAGAAAATTATGAAGATGTTGAAGCTTTTGGTGCTATTACCCGCAGATTGGGAGAGATATCATCTCTTGATATTGAGATATCGGTAAATCAATTTATTCCGATGCCTGGGACAGAGTTCCAGGATGCTCCTTTTTCAGATATGAAGGAAATCAAATATAAGATGGATTTAATCAAAAGAACTTTCAAGCCTGATAGAAAAAAGTTTAAGATGAAAACTAATTATGGTAAATTTTATCATAAGGTCTTCAAGTTACTAAGAGAGTAGAAGCAAATCATAATATTAACCACAGAGAGAACATAGCCCATCTCAACACATCCAATTAAAGAGTTTTTGCCACAGATGAACACAGAAAAAACACAGATAATATAAGAAATGATATTTCTTGAAAAACAATATATTATAGTATGATAAAAAAGTTATTTGACATTATGGTTTTTTGTAAATAAAATAACTGGAGATAAATAAGGGGATTTATAACAATTATAAAAGAGGAGGAAATTGTATGAGTAGGTTTTTATCTGTATTTGTAATGTTGGTACTGTCTGCATCACTTTTTGCTATTGATGTGAACATACCGGAAAATGAAGCAGTATTAAACGGAGGAGCAATTGTTTCCGATGTTCAGCATGTAGGCACTTTGCTTTGGACATTCGAGGCTCAGACTCTTGGTTTGACCGGAGCATATGATCTCGGTGTAGAAATTTACGCCGGACATTTTCTCATCATTACTGAAGGTCAGACAGCACTTGAATTCCATGTGATTGATCTTCTTGACAGCACTATTCATTCATTTGGTCAAGGTGGTGCAACAGGATGGGGTTACAGGGATTTATGTATGGATGAAGGGGATACATTTTATACAAGTTATACAGCTGCAATTCATGGCTGGGTACTTGATACAAATGCCTGGACGATGACTTATGTAAATTCATATAATGGAGTAACAAACCCTAACAGAGCTCTTGCATACGTACCGGGAGACACTTTCTGGACGGCAAACTTCTCATCAGCTCTCGGCTGGTTCACAAAAGGCGGAGCTTCAGGTGCCGGTTCTCCGGCAAATGCATGTTACGGCGCTGCTTACGTTCCCTCTACAGGTTTAGTCTGGTACCACGGACAGGTAGATAATGCAGGTGGATGGAAATGTACCTGGTTTATGTATGATATTGTAGCAAATGCATGGGCTGATACTGCTTACTGTCCGGTTCCTGCTTTTGCAGCAGGTTATACTAACAAAATGGCAGGAGGTGGATGTTTTGTCCAGGATTTCCTCGGAATGGGTCCTGCTCTTATAGGTCTCTGTCAGGGAGACATGGACTTTGTATATGCATTTACTTTTCCTGAACTAAGTCCTTCAACAGGATACTTTTGGGATTTTGAAGATGGATGGCAGGGCTGGACACATACAAGTGATTCGTTATTCCCGGCAGGATGGGGTGTTGTTGCAGATACAGGACTTGGTCATGGTTCTTATATTTGTCCTGATGCAGGAGACTCTTCGATGTGGATAGATTCAGATGCTGCAGGATCAGGGAATATTCAGCTTGATACAGTAATTTCACCTGCATTTGCATCTTTCCCTGAAACTTATTTAAAATGGGGAATTGCATATAATTATGGATGGAGTGATACTTGTAAAGTATTATTAGGTCAATGGTCTGGTGGAGCAATAACATGGACTATTTTAGCTGATTATACTTTTATTGATACTATCGATTGGGACTCTGTTGATGTATCTGGATATTCAGCTGACAGTTTACAAATAGCTTTTTATTATTATGGAAATTGGGATTGGTATGCAGCATTTGACAATGTCGGTCCTATTACTGTATTAGGTGTTGAAGAAACTCCGGTTGAAATGCCACAGCTATTCAACTACAGAATGTTATCATCCAACCCGATAGCAAACAATGCAGTTATTGAATTTGCTCTTCCGATAAATGGTACAGTGAACTTCACAGTTTACGACGTAACAGGAAGAACAGTTCTTATGCAGAACCACGGTGTATTAAATGCCGGTGTTCACAGTCTTACATGGAACAGAAATGACAACAGCGGATGTCAGGTAGCAGCCGGAAGTTACTTCTTCCGTCTTGAAGCTGCAGGAAATGTAGTGACCGGTAAATTTGTTGTTACAGAATAACTGTAAGGTTTTTTTAAAGTAAAAAAAGGGAGCTTTGCTCCCTTTTTAATTTAAATAAATTCTTGACTTAATTGAGTTAAGAAGATATTATTTTTTTTGTTTATATTAGAGTTATTGAAGTGTGTAATTGTTAGGAGTTCAATTGTTATTAATGTACTTCTATCAGTTATTTTGGTAGAAATCTTAAATTAAAGGAGGTAATTAGTGAAGAAGTTACTAATTATTGGTACTATGTTAACACTAAGTGCAATGTTATTTGCATCAGGTGAAATAACAATTTCATCACCTGGTGGAAACGGAATTGGAACTTATGTAGAATTAGGCGGAAAAGACGTACTCGTCTCACAGATCCCCGATTCAACAACAGCTCCAGGTCATTCGGTTCAGTTAGACTCGGTTTATCCTTTTGAGTCGGATGTCTGTGATGATATAACTGTTCCGGCAGGAGATGCATGGCAGATCGATTCAATTAAAACATGGTGGAACAATTGGTCAACATGGACAAGCTGGTCACATGTTCCTAATTTTCATGTCTGTTTCTACCCTGACAGTACAGGATTTTCACAACCCTGTGACTCACCAATAGTCGAGGTCGTAGTTGAAGCAGTAGATTACACTGCATACGGAACAAATCCATACAGTGTGATAATTGACATGACCTCTTATGGTCTTACAGTTCCCGAGGGAACATGGTGGATCGAAGTTCAGCCTTCAAATTCATTTGGAACCAATGGTCAGACAGGTATTCAGGAGCAGGTCGGTATCGGTAACGGACAGGAATCATACAACAGATTCCCGTTACTTGGAACTAATGTTTGGACAACAGCCACAGTGACCTTTGGCAGTGCCTATGAAATGGGATTGGTAATCTGGGGAACAGTACCTGTACAATTATTCTGTTGGGATTTTGAGGACGGATGGCAGGGCTGGACACATACAAGTGATTCGACATTCCCAGCAGCATGGGGAGTAGTAGATGCAGATCAGGGACATAGTTCATATATCTGTCCGGATGCAGGAGACTCTTCAATGTGGATAGATTCGGATGCAGTAGGAAGTGGTAATACTCAGTGTGATACAGCAATTTCACCTGCATTTGCATCTTTCCCGGAAACTTATTTAAAATGGGCCTATTCTTTTAATCAAATAGGTTCTGATACTTTTAGAGTAATAATGGGTACTTGGTCAAGTGGTGTATTAACATGGACTGATGTTGCTGATTATACTTCAGATGAATATGGAGCTTGGGATTCTACCGATGTAAGTGCTTTAGTAGGGGATTCATTTCATGTTGGTTTCTATTATTATGGAGATTGGTCTTGGTATGCAGCATTTGACAATGTCGGACCTGTTGATACATTAGGAATTGAAGAGACTCCTATTGAAATGCCGCAGGTATTCAACTACAGAATGTTATCAACGAACCCGATAGCAAACAGTGCAGTTATAGAATTTGCACTTCCGGTAAACGGTTCGGTGAACTTCACGGTTTACGACGTAACAGGAAGAACAATTCTTGTGCAGAATCACGGTGTATTAAATGCCGGAGTTCATAGTCTTACATGGAACAGAAATGACAACAGCGGACGCCAGGTAGCAGCCGGAAGTTACTTCTTCCGTCTCGAAGCTGCAGGAAATGTGGCAACCGGTAAATTTGTTGTTACAGAATAACCTATAAGGTTATTATTTTTTATAAGTTAAAAAGGGAGCTTTTGCTCCCTTTTTCTTTTTTTTCTCTTTTTCCTTATTTATTTTGACAAGTATAAAGGAAAACATTAAACTATATCTAATTAGAAAATTTTTAATAAATAAGGAATGATTTTTTAACAGTGGTAATTTGAGAAACGAAAACACAAACTAAGGAGTAATGTATGAAAAAGACATTCTTTTTTCTCGTAGTATTGGTTTTTTCATTCTCTGTCCTAATTGCTCTTCCTTCATCGAGAACCGGGAATGATACTGAAGTAAATTCGGCACCTTATACGGGTGAGATTTATTCCGGAAAAGCCGGAGTGGTTCTTTATGTAGAAGATCCGGGGCAACCTGGTTTCGGTCCGGCAAACAAACCTGACTCTGCCTGGATATTGTGGTTAAATTCAACTCTTGGTTCCGGTAATTATGACTGGTGGGGACCCATAGTTGATACGGGAGACGGACCTCCTGTTGACACAATGCTTCTTTATGATCTTGTAATATGGAATTGTTATGACTGGTGGTGGTCAGTAAGTAATCCTACTGTTCCTGCTATAAATAACATGCAGTCATATCTCGACCAGGGTGGGAAAGTATGGTTTATAGGGCAGGATGCAAATTACAGTGCCGGTACACCTTTTACGACATTGATGCAGAATCACTTTGGCGTTGCAACAATCACTAATGATTATGCCTGGGATCCTCCGATTATTAATGCACAGGGTCAAGCTGAATTAAGCGGACGTGACTGGTCAAGTTCAACTGACAAC
Source organism: uncultured Desulfuromonadaceae bacterium (assembly GCA_965370235.1). GTDB lineage: Bacteria > SDB-A > SDB-A > SDB-A > SDB-A > CBDUTX01. Next base: position 4,679 of record CBDUTX010000007.1, read on the forward strand.
ACAAATAACTATTTCGGTTATCAGGCAAATAACTTTTTCCCTGATGATATCACATGTTCATCAGCAGGTCATATAATTGTTTATGATGTTGACAGTCTTGGGCATCCGGCTTGTATAACAAATGATTATCATTCATCTTTCTGGGCTTTTGACGGTGGTAGAATTGCTGCTCCTCAAGCTGTCTGGATTGATGTTGTTGATACAATGCTGACACTTTTTGGTGTTTTAAATGCAGTCGAAGAAACTCCGGTCAATATTGGATCAGGTTTTGTCGTAAGAGAGATTAATTCTTTTACATCTAATCCGGGTATTTATCTTTCTACATCTGAAGTTGTCAACCTGAAAGTCGAGATATTCGATGTAACAGGAAGATCTTGTGCGGTTCTCTTTGACGGTTCTTTCCAGGGAGAAAGAGTATTTTCCTATAGTAATACTTCAAGCGGAACTTATATATACAGAATTACAGCAAATGAGAGTGTAATGACAGGAAAACTGATCTCAGCTTATTAAAATTTATGGGGAGCTCAGCTCCCCTTTTTTACCATGGAGAGCACTTGCCTGCGGCAGGCAGAGCCCATCCCAACACATCTGCCACGGAAAAACACGGTAAAGAATGAAAAGAATATAAAAAATGATAAACACTATTTGTAGGGACAGGTCGTGACCTGTCCGGGGGTAATGATTTGAAAAAAAATTATCGACCTGATGAATTTAAGTTCTGAAAAAAAACTAAAATTTCTTATATACAAATAAAATTTTTTGATATAAACTATTTTTTTAAAGTTTGTGTTCTTAAAACATTTAATTAAGGAGGAAACTTAATGCGAAAAGCAACAGTTTTTGCTGTAATGTTAGTATTGTTATTTTCAATGTTAACAGCAGCAGTGGAGGATAGAGATCCTGAGACGGTAATGGTAAATCCTTCTGTGACACAAGCTGAAGTTATGGAGCTACTATCTCCAACAAATCTTCAGTCTGGTACTCCCTTTGGAAATCCTTATGGAGTAAAAATTGATTTAGATGGTAAAGATGTTTTAGTATCTCAGATCCCCGATTCAACAACAGCTCCAGGTCATTCGGTTCAGTTAGACTCGGTTTATCCTTTTGAGTCGGATGTCTGTGATGATATAACTGTTCCGGCAGGAGATGCATGGCAGATCGATTCAATTAAAACATGGTGGAACAATTGGTCAACATGGACAAGCTGGTCACATGTTCCTAATTTTCATGTTTGTTTCTATCCTGACAGTACAGGATTTTCACAGCCATGTGACTCACCTGTAGTCGAGGTTGTAGTTGAAGCTGCAGATTACACTGCATACGGAACAAATCCATACAGTGTTATAATTGACATGACTTCTTATGGTCTTACAGTTCCCGAGGGAACATGGTGGATTGAAGTTCAGCCTTCAAATTCATTTGGAACCAATGGACAGACAGGTATCCAGGAACAGGTCGGTATCGGTAACGGACAGGAATCATACAATAGATTCCCGTTACTCGGAACAGACCCCTGGGCAACAGCAACATCAACCTTTGGTAGTGCCTATGAAATGGGATTCATTCTTTGGGGTGTAGAAAATTCAGGAACAGGCTGGGAAGTTCTCACGGGTATGAATATTGCGAAGAGTGGAGTTTATATTGGTTATCAAAATGAATACACAGACTTAGCAAACTATATTCATGTATTTGGCGGAAATGGAACAGGAACAAATGAACATCAGGTTTATGATATCGCAGCAGGTACATGGTCAACAGGATCCACGACTTTACCGGGTGCAAAAATGAGATATGGTTCAACAGTTACTAAAGGTAACTTTATCTATATGTTTGCCGGTTATGGAGAAACTCCTATTATTATCTGGGATATTGCCGGAGATTCAGGCTGGATATCAACTGCAACAATACAAACAAGCCAGACTAACAGATCGGCAGCAGTTCTCGTTGGAGATCTCGTTTATATAGCCGGTGGTGGAAATGGATGGACAGCAGGAAATGGAGTTACCGTATATGATATAACAGGAGATTCAACTTTTGCTGCAACAAGTCTTCCAGCAAACAGACTTGGCGGAGCTCTTGGATATCTAGGTAACGATACATTGATTTACACATGTGGATATGATGGTACAACTAAATATAATACAACCTGGCTTGGATATATTAATCCGGCAGATCTGTCAGATATTACCTGGGCAGCAATTGCTGATATGCCGGGAGATGCTCAATACGGTGGTGGCTATGGTTCAGCTTACAATACTACAACACCTGTATTATTTGTAGCAGGTGGTAACAACAATAGTAATACTCAAATTGCAGGGGCTTATGCATATATTTCAGGTACCGGTTGGACTACACTTCCTGATAAACCGACTGCATATTTCAATGTAGCCGGTGCATGTATCCCCTCAGAAGGAGATCAGGCATGGTTCTACTGTGCAGGTGGATATTCTCCATATACAACAGCATTTGAAAGATATCTCTCTGGAATTTTACTCTATATAGAAGAAAATCCCGGAACAGAGATCGGTAATGTATTCACATACAGGATGCTTGGTTCTATAGTACAGGACAGAGCAAGAATTGAATTTAATTTACCGGTAACATCAAATGTAACATTCACAATATATGATATATCCGGAAGAGAAGTAAGATGTGACAACTTCAGTAATATCTCAGCCGGTGTTCATACATTGAACTGGGGATTAATTGACAATAACAATGAACAGGTTTCAGCAGGTAGCTATTTTTTCCACATAGAAGCAGGTGGAAATGTAGCAACAGGCAGATTTGTTGTTGCCAGATAATTAATTCTTTAGATTATCTTTTTAAAAGGGGGAAGCTCAGCTCCCCCTTTTTTTACCACAGAGAGCACTTGTCTGCGGCAAGCAGGCGGAGAACACGGAAAAGAAATGATGAAATCTTTTTACTTCGTAAAAATCTCTCATCAACTAATTAGGAAAAACACGGAGGAAGACAGAGAGCACTTAGAATAAAAGGAATTTTCTCACACAAAGGCACAAAGCCCCATACATCCCAATATAAGATTTTTTGCCACAGATAAACACGGAGAACACGGAGAAGAGAAAAATGATAAAATCATTTTATTTCATAAAATAATTTTATCATTCTTATTTATCTGAGGGTGTTGTGGGGAATCCTGTAAATCCTGTCAAATATTCTTCTGGGATGGGAATTGTTAATTGATCATTGTTTATAGTGTACAGATTAAAGTATTCATTTTATACTTGTATGAAATAATTATGGATTTAATTAAATGAGAAGAAAAAATTGATCTCTGTCTGTTCACAATGCGGAGGGAAGGTAACTATACAGGTTTCTCCCCAGGTCATTCAGTGCCCGTATTGTGGAAGTTCAGTTCAGATCAGTGCTGTAAATACAGATGTATATATATTAAAACCGGTTATAGAGAAGGATGTTGCCTGGAATATAGCAAGAGCTTATCTTGATAAGATCAATAGTCTTAAAGGATATCTTATTCCATTTTACAAAGGTAAATATTTTTTACCTGCCACAGGTGAAGTACCGAAAAATTTAAAAATAGTCGAAGGAGAAAAATTATATCAGAATGAACTTGTTGGTTTTGTTAAAATCAAACCTGAGGGGGACTGTACTGCATATATTCCTTACTGGTTTGCAGAAGGAAAAAAGCAAAAGATTTGGTTATCTGCTGTAGATGGTTATATGTGTAAAATTAAAACCGGGAGAGCAGATAGAAGTGTATTGTATAAACATCTTGCTATGTTTTTAATGTTCTTGATATCAGGATTGTTTTCCATTGTCAATATTCCCCTGTCTTTAATTATTTTTATTTTTGTTTTTTCAGGAGGTTTGATCTGGCTGAGAAATCTTTAAATGTTTCAATATCCTGTCCGTTTTGTGCCAGTCCGGTTAATTATATTAGCGGTTCACATTCATGCAGTTGCATCAGCTGCGGAAGAAATATTAAAATTGTACTGACAGGAGGAATATTCAGTTACAGATGGGATCCTGATCTGTCGGATCTTACAAAAGTTGCACGAAGAGGTATTAGTGATCTACTGCAGAATACAAAATTCAGGATAATCGATGAAGATGGAATATATGTTCCTGTATGGAGAGCATCAGGACGGGTTGTAGGTTTCATTTCAGGTAGAAAAAAAATTAAAAAAATACCTTATGTTGTCAGTACCGGTGACGGATCAAGTGTTACACGTTACAGAAAAGAAGGAGGAGAGCAGATTAAACGTATTATCGATACAAGATCTGTGCATAATGATACTGATAACGGATTTTTCAGAGAATTCTATCCTTCTTTGAAATTTTCCGAACTGGAGGAAAATTTTTCACTCAGTCTTTTTGATGAGGAAAAAATGAGAAAATTTGGCAAGATTTTTTTCCCGGAGAAAAATATCGAAAGAGCTGTTTATTTATTCAAAGAACAGTTGAAAATCAAAGCTGTCGGTCTCTATGAAAAAAAGGATTTTGATTATCTTTACCTGAATCTGGATGTCATTTCATATAATCTTTGTCTTATCTTTCATCCTGTTTATCTAGTAAGATTCGTATCGGAAAAATTTGAAGGATTTATTGTCATAGATTGCGTAAAAAAGACTGTTTTTGGCAGGAAGATGAACAGAAAAGAGAGAAAAATTCAAAAAACAAGGACAAAAAAAATAATTACTAACTCGATTTTGGGAATTTTAACCTTTATCAATGCATTTATTTCTGTCAGGGGATCAATTCTCAGCTTGATAGGTTTAGTAGGTCTTACTTTAATTCTTGGATATATATTCAGGGAGTATTATGGCAGTTAATGTATTACCGTTAGTTTGCAGGAAATGCGGGAGAGATCTCAATGTTTTTTCACAGGATGTTATTTTTATATGTGAAAGATGTCTTGAAGCTCAGGAAATTCATTTTAATATGGAAAATCAAATACCTTTTAGAATATTCGGGGAAAGTGAAGAAATTTTTCTTCCTTTTCACATTCTCAGAGGAACGGTTCATGAGGAAAATGTTGAACTTCTTAATTTTGATAATATTACTGCAGGGATGGCAATTGATGACCCACTGAACCAGGGTTCTATTGATATCATGTACAAAAGAGGAAAGTTGACAGAAGAAATATTAACTACTGCTGGACAGAAACTTGTTGATGCTAAGAAATTGAGACCACCATATGATGTTGAAGTCTGGATACCTTCTTTTCCATCGAAAAATCTTCTCCAATATGGTCTTACATACGGAAAGCTCGAAGAGGATACAAAAACTGAATTTATTAAAGACTACAGAAAATTATACCTGCCTGTAATAATCAACTCGGAAGAAGCAATTTTTATTGGAAGGAATTTAATACAGAGTAAAAGAGTGAGAGAAAATAATTTTGTTTTCTATATAGAATTTCAATGGAATGTGAAAGATAAAATTTTAGTTGCTGTTGGCTTTAGCAGGAAAAAGGGATTTTTAAAAAGCGATTTATTGAATATCACTATCCCTCACAGTGCTTATGATTTTTCAATTTCAGGAGGATAATTGAAATAATATGTACAAAGTAAAAAAAGGACAGATTCCAAATGAAATATTTTTGCAAAATGAAGTGGAGTTAGAAGATATCGTAGGTTGTTGGTTAAATGGTATTTCAATTGATATACTTCTTCCTGTTGTCTGTGACGGTAATATTTCTCCAATTTATCTAAATGAGATGGAAGGGCAGAGAATATACAGAAGATCATTGTCTTTTCTTCTCTGGCGAGTTGTATGTGAGGTTTTCAGGGATACGAGAGTAATAGTTAATCATTCGATGTCATCAGGTTATTACTGTGAAGTTGTTTCACCTGTGCTCCCTACTAAAGATGAGTTTGAATTTCTGCAGAAGAGAATGGAAAAAATCGTTTCAAAGGATGAGGAAATCGGAAGGGAGAGGGTAAAAATTTCACAAGCGATAAAATTATTTAAAAGAGAGGGAAGGGTGGATGTTGAAACATTGTTAATTGATTCTCATGATGAAGAAGTTGTAATTTACCATTCGGGTTCTGTTGTAGATTATTATGAGGGACCTCTTATTCAGAGAACAGGCATGTTGAAGTGGTTTGATATGAAACCATATCATCCTGGAGTTGTTATACATTTTCCATCTCTTGAAAGTCCCCATAAGTTGAAGACCTGGAAGGGTCAGAAAAGGTTATTTAAGGTCTATCATGAACATAGAAGATGGAGTCAGATTTTAGAGATAAGCAATGTCGGACAGTTGAATACTACGATAAAGGATGGCAGAACGGGAGAAATAATCAGAGTATCAGAAGCTCTGCATGAGAAAAAAATTTCTGCTATAGCAGATCAGATATATTCAGACAGACAGAAAAGATTAATTTTGATATCAGGACCGAGCTCATCCGGAAAAACAACATTTGCCCGGAGACTTAAGATTGGACTTCAGGTTAATGGACTTAGACCTCTGGCACTTTCTCTGGATAATTATTTTCTAAACAGAGAGGAGACACCAAAAGATGAAGATGGGAATTATGATTTTGAATCACCTGAAGCGATTGACATCGAACTTTTTAAAAAAAACATGGATCAACTTTTAAATGGGGATGAGCTTGAAGTCCTAAAATTTGATTTTAATACCGGGGAAAAAAAATATATTGGCAGAAAGTTAAAGCTGGAACCGGGTCATCCTGTAATTGTCGAAGGAATACATGCACTTAATGATATTCTCACTGAAAACATTGAAGACGAGGTGAAATTTAAAATATATGCGAGTGCTCTTACTCAGGTAAACCTCGATGATCACAATAGATTGGCTACAACAGATTGCAGAATGATCAGAAGGATCGTAAGAGACAGTCAATTCAGAGGTTACTCGGCATCCCAGACCATATCGAGATGGTCGAGTATTACAAGAGGAGAGAAGAAGTGGATATTTCCCTTTCAGGAGACAGCAGATACAATGTTCAATTCATCTCTGATTTACGAGGTATCTGCACTCAAAGAGAGAGCAGAACCTCTGCTTGTTGATATAAAGCCTGACGATCCTTCATATAATGAAGCTCAAAGACTGCTGCATATAATGAATTATTTTTTAAATTTAAAAACAAATGAAGTGCCCCCCACATCTGTTTTAAGAGAATTTATAGCAGGGAGTGTTTTTAAGTACTGATGATAACAGGTATTGGAATTGATATTGTTGATGTGAACAGGATAAAAAAAATATATAATCTATACAGAGAAAGATTTACTGACAGAATATTATCTGAAGTTGAGAAAGTTGAATTTAAAAGGAAGTTTGAATTGAATTCTGATAATACTCCATTTTATCTTGCAGGAAGATTTGCAGCAAAAGAATCTGCTGCTAAAGCCATAGGAACGGGTATTTCAAAGGGTGTTTCATTCAGAAATTTTTCCATCACAGGAAGTCCTGATAAGCCTGAGCTTGAATTAAATGGTCAGGCAAAGACTTATGCAGGAGATGTTAAAACATGGATTTCAATATCTCATCTTAATCAATATGCCGTTGCTGTTGTTGTACTTGAAAAGGTGAATAATCTATGAAGAAAATTAAAGCAGGAGTTATTGGAGTAGGTCATCTTGGGAGACATCATGCGAGGATATATAAAGAACTTGCTCATTTAACAGGTGTCTATGATAAGGAACAGAGTAGAGCCGAAGAGATTGCCAGACAATTTGATTGTTCTCATTATAAGGACTTTCATTCTCTGATTGAAAAAGTAGATGTAATATCTCTTGCTACGCCTGCTTCCACTCATTTTCAGATAGCCGAGGAAGTTATTAAAGCCGGTAAACACCTTCTTGTTGAGAAACCAATTACTGTTGAAGTCAGGCATGCAGATAGATTGATAGAACTTGCAAAAGATAATAATATAATTCTGCAGGTTGGTCATTCGGAGAGATTCAATCCTGCTTTCAGACAGGTGAAGGATATTATCAAAAATCCTTTTTTTATTGAAAGCCACAGGATTGGTTTTCCCTCTGCAAGAGGATTGGATGTTGCAGTTGTGCTGGATTTGATGATACATGATATTGATATTGTACTTATGTACATTCAAAGTCCTGTAATATCGATCTCTGCAATTGGCGCTCCGATTCTTTCAAATGAAATAGATATAGCAAATGCGAGACTTGAATTTGAAAATGGATCGATTGCAAATTTTATGGTCAGCAGAGCTGCCCAAAAATCGAAACGAAAAATTCGATTTTTTCAGTCAGATGCTTATATTTCAGTTGATTCCCAGGAGAGAAAAGTTGAAATCTACAGAAGAAGTTATCAGAATGGGAAAGGCTCGATTGTTGTTGATATTATTGAAAATTGTGAAGGAGAACCACTGATGTTTGAAATTGATTCATTTCTTCAAGCTGTCAAAAACAATAGTAAACCTGAAGTTACAGGAGAAGACGGGAGAAATGCACTGGATATTTCCTGGAAGATAGTTGATAAGATACGGGGAAGATTTAATTTAATATTAAAAAATAATGAAAAAAATCCTGATAATAGCCGGAGAGATCTCCGGTGATATCCATGCTGCTTCATTCATAAGAGAAGTACTTTTGCAGGATCAAAACCTGCAATTCTATGCTATTGGAGGTCAGAGAATGAAGAAAGCAGGGGCTAAAATTCTTCTCGATATGGATTCATTAACAACAATGGGTTTTGTTGCTCCTGTCCTGAATATCCTTAACTACAGAAGAATATTGAAGTATATCAGTGACTGGATGAGAGAAAATAAACCTGAAGCTGTAATACTTGTAGATTTTCCCGGATTTAATCTTCAGATAGCCTGCAAAGCTGCTCATCTCGGAATACCTGTGATTTATTATATACTCCCACAGGTCTGGGCATGGGGTGCATGGAGAATTCATCAGATAAAAAGATATGTCAAACTTGCACTTGTAATATTCCCATTTGTTTCAAAATACCTTGAGAGATACGGGATTGATTCAACTTATGTTGGTCATCCTATATTGGATTTTATCGAAGAATGTAAAACAGAAAACATCACTTTACCCTGGAGTGGTAAATATATTATTGGTATTTTCCCAGGGTCAAGAAAATCAGAAATTAAGAGACATTTGGAGATAATGATAAAAGCAGCTAAGAGAATTCATTCGAAGAATGAAAATGTCAAATTTCTGATAGCCTGTTCAGAAGATTACAAACCTTACATCGGAACTCGAGATTATATTTATTTTTTATATGGGAAACCTTATGAAATTATGAAAATATCGGATATTCTCATAGTAGCCTCAGGAACTGTTACTCTTGAGGGAGCTTATTATCTAAAACCGATGATAGTTATCTACAGAACTGAAATTCTCACCTATTTAATAGCAAAAATGCTTGCAAAGGTAAAATTTATCAGTCTCGTTAATCTCATCGCCGGAGAAATTGTAATTCCTGAGTTAATTCAGAGAAATGCAACTTCAAAGAGAATTTGTCATCACATTGAACAGATTCTATACAATAAATATCATCAGGATGAAATGGTGAAAAAAATAAATAAAGTTAGAATGAAGCTTGGATCTCCCGGAGCCTCAAGGAGAGCAGCAGAGAAGTTTTTGTCTTTTTTATATGAAGCTGAAAAATAAAATATTATCAGAACCCTGTATTTTTCTGGGTTATCTGTTTATACTGATCTGGGGATTTACTCTGAGAATTACAAAGAAGAATGTGAAGTTTCTTGAATTTCAAAATGAACCGGCTATTTTTATTATATGGCATTCGGAGTTTCTTCTGCCGACTTATATTTTCAGGAATAAAGGGCATCATGTTCTTGTAAGCGAGCACAGGGATGGGGAATTTATTGCGAGGATCGTAAAAAAACTTGGATATAATCTCATCAGAGGTTCATCGACAAGGGGAGGATTAAAAGCTCTGAAACATATTATCAGGTTATTAGAGAAGGGGTTAAATGTTGTAATAACTCCGGATGGACCAAAAGGACCTCCGAGAAAAATCCAGAAAGGTACACTGCAGGCTTCAATAATTTCCGGATATCCGATAATTCCTGTTGCGTCATTTAGTAAATGGAAATACAGATTTAAATCATGGGATAAATTTTCACTTGGACTGCCGTTCAGTAAGTCAATTTTACTTCTCGGTAAACCTGTTTTTATTGAAAGGGGATCTGATCTTGAAAGAAAAAGAGAGTTAATAGAAAGAACAATGTGCAGATTGGAAAAACTTGCAGAGAGAATGATATGTTAAGTATAGCTCTTTACAATCTTATATTGGCAATATTATTTCCAATCTTTTCGCCTTATCTAATTTATCAGACATTAAGAAGATGGAAGGAATGGAAAGAGAGATTGGGTTTTACACCGAGATATTCAGAGAAAAACCCAATATGGCTACATGGTGCATCTGTTGGAGAAATTAATTCTCTGAAATCTTTATATGATGAATTGTCGATGTTGTATCCTGATAAAAAATTTTTAATAACCTCATATACGAGAACAGGCGTTAAAAGAGCAGAAGAAATATTTGACAGCAGTAATTGTAAAATAGGTTTTTTTCCTTTTGATTTAATGCTTGCAGTAATTGTATCGATTTTAAGAGTTAAACCTGAAATTATTTATTTCACTGAAACTGAAATATGGCCTAATTTTTTAAGTTTTTCGAAGATAATGAAGATTCCTGTAGTATTGATAGGCGCAAGGTTATCTGAAAGATCATTTCCGAGGTACAAAGCTTTCAGAAGATTTTTAAAACCTTTTTTAAATGCTTATTCACTTGTACTTGTTCAGGATGAATTAAATAAAAAAAAATGGATGGAAATCGGTATCAATAAAGAAACATTACAGGTGGGTGGATCTTTAAAAACAAAAACTTATAATTTCAATAAACCGGCTATTGGATTGGAAAAAGATGTTATGCTCTGGATTGCCGGTCCAATGAGAAAAGGAGAGGTAGATTTTATCATTCAAGCTTATACGGAGTTAAAAAAACTATATAATAATTTAGGACTTCTGATTGCTCCGAGATATATGGAAATGCTGGAAGAAATTGAAAAATTGATAATATCCAGAGATGAAAAATTTAATCTCCGCTCAGAATTGAGAACAATTCCCAACGGAATAACAATACTTGATACTATTGGTGAATTATCAGCATTTTACAGTCTTGCTTACTTTGCATTTATAGGAGGGTCTTTGATCGATGCAGGAGGTCACAATCCTCTTGAAGCTGCATTTCAGGGAGTGCCTGTTTTAATGGGTCCTTACTGTGAAAATGTTGAAAAGACAATAAAAAAACTCATAGAGAGAAAAGGAGCATTTATTGTTAAAAATCCGGATGACATCATCAAAGTGATAAATAAAATGATGTCTGATGAAAAATTGAGAATTAAAACTTCTGTGAATATTAAAAAAGCTGCTGTGGATATTCAATTATCAGAGAAAAGCTTGATAGATATGCTGAAAAGAAAAGGATTTGTTCAGTAGTGCTCGGGAAAATTCTCACTCCTCTATCTGTGATTTACAGAATTGGAAATGAATTAGATAAAATAGTTAAACTCTCTTTTTCGGTTAAATTATCCAAACCTGTTATAAGTGTTGGCAATCTTGAGTTTGGGGGAACAGGTAAATCCCCTCTTGTTGAGTACATTGCACAAATTCTTTCATCAAGGGGTTTAAAAGTAGCTATTCTGTCAAGAGGATATAAAGGACATTATAGAGGTATAGTTAGATCTGAAATGAAGGAAGCAGGGGATGAAGCAAGGATGTTTGCAAAGGACTTAAATGATGTGGTTGTTTCAGTTCATCCTGACAGAAGGAAAGCAGCGAGGATAATTGAGATGTCTGGGGTTGATGTAGATCTTTATATTTTAGATGACGGATTCCAGCATTATGTTCTTAGGAGAGAGCTTGATATAGTTCTTCTTGACTGGAGGTATCAAGGATATCCGAATATATTTCCTAAAGGCAGGTTGAGAGAAAATATTTCATCATTAAAAAGAGCTGATATTGTGATTTTTACAAGAGCATCCTCTGCAAATTTTCCACATGCATGGACAGATATCAGAGAATACTATAAAGGGATGATTTTATACTTTGATTTTGCAGTAGAAAATATAACATTCGAAAGTAAAATTCTCCCTGAGGGTAAGAGATATTTTTTAATTACCGGAATTGCCAAACCTCAATATCTTTTGAATAGTTTAAAAGAAAAGAAAATAAATATCGTCGGGTATGAATTTTTTCCTGATCATCATAATTTCATAGAAAAGGATTTTTCTGAAGCATTAAAAAATAAAGTTGATCATATTCTTGTAACAAAAAAGGATAAGGTTAAAATTGATATACCTGTTGCTGTTGTCGAGTCAGGGATTAAATGGCATGGAACTTCAGAGGAAAAATTATGGGAGAGAATAAATAATTATGTCTGATAGATTTGCTGTTATTGATGGCGGAGGAACTTCACTGAGATTATATATAGTAAAAAACGGTAGAACACTCAGCAGTAAAGTAAAGGAACAGGGAAATTTTCAAAGGATAAAAGATAATTTAAATGTGATTTTTACTGATTTATTTGACGGAGTTGATAAAAAATTCCCTCTTGCAGTAGCGCTGGCAGGGCTTTCTTGTGAGAAAGAAAAAGAATTTACACAAAATATATTAAGAGAAATTGGGTTTTCAGGAGATTTACTGATTATGTCTGATGCACATGCAGCATACATTGGAGCATTTTCACAACCTGATAATATACTTATTATATCCGGAACCGGTTCTATTGTTTATTCTATTGACTCAAAAGAGAAAATATCCAGAGTCGGAGGGTGGGGTTATATCCTTGGAGATCAGGGAAGTGGTTTCTATATTGGGAGGGAATTACTAAAAAAACTTATCGATTTTGTTGATCATCGGATAAAGAAAACGGATATTATAAGGAATTTGGAAAACCATTTTCATAAGAATTCAAAGGAGATAGTCAGAGAAATTATAAGCTCTGAAACTTCTGTAAAGGATATATCTCTATTAACATATTTTCTTGAAACCCAGAATGGTTCTGATGAAGCTTTTGAAATATTTAGAAACGCAGCAAAAAAGCTGTCAGAACAAGTAATTTTACTTTCATCAAGAACAGGAGGTTCTACTTTCGCACTTAGAGGGGGTGTTTGCCTGAACTGCTCAGTATTCAGAGAAGCACTTGTTAATGACCTAATTGAAAATGGTATGGTTGAAAAAGACAGATTATTAACTCCTGCCGGAGGAGCTCTTGTTGCTCTTGCAGGGAAAGAAATTTTTGAAGATATAAAAAGGAGTAAAGATGAAAACCTTATTATTGACAGTAATTCTACTGGCAGTTACTGCCAGTAGTATTTATTCTGATGATCTGAACTGGCTCAATGTAGAAAGAAACATTGATATTGAAATATTTCCTCTAAGCCATCAGATTGAAGGTTGTGTTTCTGAAAAATTTGTAAATCAATTATCAGTTGATTCATTGATTCTCGATTTGATTTCACTTAATGTTGACAGTGTGATCTTCGCAGGAAGTCAGCAAATTTTCTACAGAATAGGAGATACTCTTTTAATTATTGAATTTTCAACTGTCTATAATCCAGGGGATACAGTGTTGCTTGATATTTACTATTACGGTTCTCCCCAGATAGTTTCAACTCCTTTTGCAGGAGGTGGATTGTTTATTTACTCAGATATTGTCTATTCAACACATGCTCCATTCGGCTTGAAAGCTTGGGTCCCATGTCTTGATGATCACAGGCATAAAGCTTATGTAAAGCAGTATATAACAATTCCTGATAATTTTTATGTAATATCAAATGGAGAGCTTGACTCTGTGGTTTCACTTTCAGGAGGAAGACTGAAGTATTACTGGACAGAGATAGCAAAGCTCTCTCCTTATCTTCAGGGATTTGCTGCTTATGATTACAGCCTTAATCAATTTTTTATTGACACAATACCTGTTACAATAGCTACATATCCTGAAGATTCCGTTAAAGCTGCTTATGACCTCAGAAGAATTGATTCAATGCTCTATATGTTCTCATCCTTTTACGGAGATTATCCTTTTTGTAAAATTGCCTATGCTGAAGTTGAATTACCCGGAGCAATGGAAAACCAGAACTGTATTTTAACAGGATCAATTTTATTTACCGGAACCGGAACTTATGAAATAACACATGGACACGAACTATCCCATCAGTGGTGGGGAGATTATGTTACACCACTGGATTACGGAGAGGTCTGGCTTGCTGAAGGCTGGGCTACTTTTTCAGAAGGATTAATTGTGGAGTTGTTTACAGGAGTTGATGCAATGCATACTTATATGCATGATGTCAGACAGCAGTACATTTCCTGGGAGGCTTCCTATGGTTATCATACAACACATAATCCTCCTTTTCAGTATTACTACTCTAAACTGACATATGAAAGACCCGGTGCAGTTTTATATGCTCTCAGATTTGCACTTGGAGATTCTCTCTTTTTCTCTTCAGCAAGAGAAGTCATCAATCAATTCGGTGACAGCACAGCCACCTGGGAAAATGTAAGTTCGGTGTTTTCAAATGTTGCAGGAAGGGACCTAACATGGTATTTCGATCAATGGTTGAATGGGATAGGCACTCCGAGCCTTTACTATGAGAAGTTCTCAAAAATATCTAATTCTGACAGTGCACTTGTTATATCATGGACAACTTCAAATACTTCGGATGAATATGTGATTGAATCTCCTGTTATTTTCTACTTAAATAACACTTCAACATGGCATCTTGCAAGTGCTGACAATGATACAGATTACAATTATTATAATATCGAGTATGATTCATTTGCATTTGACCCATACAGAACTCAATTTGTTATTGAACTTGTAAGGAAAGGTATAGATATTTCATCTGTCATTCCTTTAGATCAAGCTGTTATTCTATCCTGGACATCTTCTTCTTTTTCAAATATTTCGGGATATAATGTTTACAAAGCACAATATCCTTTTGAAGTTTATGATAAAGTAAATACCGATCTTATTTTAGATACTACATATCTTGTTGATTCTCTCACAAATAATTTAGAATACAGTTTATATGTAACTTATATACTGAATGATTGGGAAAGCCGACCTTCGGATACCGTTATGGCAAAACCAATCAACTTTCCATTTGACAGAGAGATACTCCTTGTCGATGAAACTGAAGGAGGAAGTGGTGGAATGACAATTATGCCTACAGATTATCAGGTGGATTCAGCTTATAACGAAATATTTTATTCGATACCACATGATATTTACCACTGTGATACTTCTTTGCCCGACATTACAACATTAGGGCATTATAAGACGGTTTTCTGGCATAGTGATGAATATACATCCACATGTCAGCTTCTTGATAATTATCAGTTGATGCAGTCATATTTATCAGCAGGAGGAAAGCTTATATTATCCGGATGGAGAGTTTATGAAGGAGCTGAATTGGATATTCTTTGCTTTTTGAAACTGGATTCAGCAATTCTTGTAACTACAAAAGATTTTCAATCAGCTCAGGGGCAAATATATTTCCCTGATGTTCATATTGATTCTTCTCTTATGCTTCCTGCATGGGTAGGGAAAATGGATAGAGGGATGTATTTAGTTTCTGATGATTGTGATACACTTGAGGTGTGGGGTCCGAACTCAGCATATTATGAAAAAATTGTAACACTTGGAAATAGAGGAAATTTGAATTTTATACTGAATACATTTCCTCTCTATTTTATTGAAAATTCGGAAGCAAGAAATTTTGTCCAGGCGTGTTTTCAATATTTGGGTCAGACAGGAGTTGATGAGGAGGAAAATAATGATGAGAGCAAACAAACATTCAGTATAAATTACCTTCCCTCAGGAAATGTTGTCTTTAAACTTCCGTCAATCATTGGCAGTAGAGGAGTTCAAATAAAGTTGTATGATATAACAGGACGACAGCTCTGGTCTGGCTCACTTGAAGAAGGTAGTAAAACTTTTAATCTTCAATGGGAAGACAGTTCAGGAGATATTCTTCCAGCCGGTTCTTATCTGATATTTTTTGAATCTGAAAATTTCCAATACAGGAGAAAATTATTTAAAATATTTTAACAAGAATATCACAAATAACACGAATTACAACCCATTCAAATATATCATTATGTCCAATCATATTCATGGTATAATAATTAAAACCAATCTTGTAGGGAACGGGCATGCCCGTTCCGTTAATAATAATATAAAAAACAATGATTTATCGGTTATTATCGGATCATTAAATATCGGTTCAGGCATGCCTGAACCCTACAGAACAAATAAATCGATTGAATAAATCACCATTTAAATGGCAAAAATCCTCCCATCACAATGTAAGAATTATTTGCCACAAATAAACACAGATAATATAATAATGATAAAATCTTTTGCTTCGCAAAAAACTTTATCAGTTATCTGATTAACAACTGCCTGCGGCAAGCAGGCAGAGAACACAGAGAAAAACAATAAATTGAACACCGAACAAGGATCAACGATTTAAGATTTCAGAAAGTAATATCCCAGCCCCTTGACAAATATATTTAACAACGAATATCACAAATAACACGAATATTGCAAATCAATACACAGGAGTAGGGGTTTGATTAATCAAACCCCTACTTTGGTTTAGGTTACCCCAAAACAGTCAACATAAGAATTGAACACTGAAGAATAATCTATGAGTTTGAAATTAATTCAAAGTTCTCAAATAGATCAAAAATCGTTAATCGATGTTCCTTGTTCTTAAATCAATTTGAAAAATTTGAAATATTGTATTAACAATGATCAATGCTCAATCCCAAATAAACAAAATTTGTAGGGGATGGCTTGCCCCATCCCGTAACTGAGTTTATTTAAAGAATTTTTTTCTGTATTTTTCTAATGTTGAAGGAATATGTACAAGAGGTGAGCTCAGTTTTCCAAAAAATTCAGCGTGACTGACAGAAATTCTAAAAGATTCCACATCATCAAAATCAGGAATTAAAAGACCTGCGAGACCAATTTCATATTTTACATGAGCATCACTTCCTGCGGTGATAAGAAGGTTGTTGTCTTTAGTATAGTTATAAGCAGCATGATTGTCTTTTTCTCTAAGACATCTTGAATTGAATACTTCAACAGCGTCAATTATTTCTTTTATGCTCTCAAGATTTTTAAATCCAATTGCAGAATTTCTATATCTATCAAGAGGGTGGGGGACTGATATAAAGCACTTCTGTTCATTTGCAATCTCTATTGTATCAGTGAGTGTTAAATTTGCAGGGATTTCCTCTTTAACAAAATATAGTATCAGTTCACCTGAAACTGTTTTGACCTCTTCACCAATGAAAATTCTATCGGGGAATAATTTTTTGAATTCGAAAGCTCCCTGAATAGTATTGTGATCGGTGATAAAAATTTTATCAATATTTCTTTTGTTTAAAATATCTATCAAATCATCCGGTGTATTTCTTCCGTCTGAGGAATAATATGTGTGGATGTGCATGTCTGTCTTAATTAATTTTTTCATATCATATATTTAATATATATTAACATCATAAAACACTAAAGGTGGATTTCATTTAAATTAATTTACTGAGAAACGAGAAAAAATATTGATAAGATATTTTTTTATGATAATGTTGTTGTACTTCATTATTTTCAATTTAATCAGAAAAGGAGCAAATGATGTCTAATGGAGAAATCAGAGAACTTGAGGAAGATTTAAAGAAAGATGCAGATAATACAAATCTTATGATATCACTTGGGATGGCATATCTTAAAA
>CBDUTX010000008.1:0-21090 GCA_965370235.1 uncultured Desulfuromonadaceae bacterium
CAAAATCATCATCCTCGAGTGACCATTTCTTTTTGGTCTCAAGAAGGTTTCTGTCATCTTTAATTTTGACAAGAACAACATAGATCAATGTCTGACCTGCACTGTATATGGAAATACCAAGAGAAAGTATTGAGAGAACTACAAGATACAGAGCAATTGCAAGCAAAATACCTCCGACCAACGGACCTAATCCAACTTCTACATTAGCCATCTGAATAAAACCTGATCCAAAGAATATTTTACCGAATACCGGATTGTAAAGAGACGGTGGAACCGAAGGTAGTGTACTCCTTGCTATCTGCCATGTTTCATGCCACCAGACCTGACCCTGTGGGATTTGCATAGCCCATTTGACAAGGAAAAATGTATATTTAATCGCAAATGAATAAATTATCACTCCAACAAATGTTATAACAGCTACTAATCCTTCCCAGAGAATCCATCTCCATGGTTGATCATTTGCGACACTGAAAACTTCAAACAGAGTATCAAAACTGTCACCTTTTGTAACTACCGCTATAGTTGGCGAAATGAATAATGAAATTATGAAAATCAGACAGAGATAAACTATAAAAAACGAGCCTAAAATTAAAAACACCGAAAGCAGTCCGACTATCCATGGTCCTGCTATTGCGATTTTACCAATCTGTCCAAATACAACACCTACGAGAAGAAGAAATATTATAAATAGTGCGAGGAATACAGGTGAAAGGAAAGTACTTTTCCAAAGTTTCAAAGAATCCTTAAAAGCTTTACCAACTTCATAGAATTCATCACCTCGCAACTGTTCAAAAGTGATTTTACTGACAGTTGCAATGGTAATGGATAAAGTCAGAAATGATAATAATAAACCCACGCCCCAGATTATCCATGAATACCAGGGGATAGTCATTCCTAAAGGCAAAGGGAATAGTCTGTTGAATTCCCATATTTCAGCAATAGGTTTTCCTGCTGAGATCAGAGATATATAAGTGAAAATATTATAGATTATCGTAATGATAACTAATCCGATAAGAGATGCAGACATCTTTTTAAAACTAAAACCCAGTCTTCCGACTCTAAAGATATCTTTGAAATTAAAGTGCATCTGTATCATCATCCCTCCTTTTACTTAAACTACTTTCATTTTTTTTTACAATCTTCTTATATCAATAATACGTAAATATAACAATCCAATTATTACATATTTATTATCTAAACTAAACTTGTTGTAGATAGAAGAAATTCATTCCCTACTCCAACCATAACATCTCTAAATCTTGCAGGAGAAGAACCATGTGACATTTCAGCTCTCTGTCCCGGCTGTCCTTTACCACAATTCGGAACTCCCCATAACACCCATTCTTCAGGTCCTGCAATCCAATCGCAATTACTCCAGAACTCCGGTGTCGTTCCCTGATAATTAGCATTTTTTAACATCTTCCCTTTCATGCCGTTTTTTATCTCCCATGCAAGCTCTACACCAAATTGGAAATTAAGTCTCATCTGATCTATAGACCAACTTTTATTCATATCCATAAGAATACCATTCTCTGTATCAGCTATAATATCATCCATTGAACCTTTACCTGGCAGAAGACTTAAATTAGAAATTCTGATGATCGGAATATTGTTGAAACCCTCCGCTCTGTTACTTCCCATACTCACATTTTGATCTACAAAATGTGCAACCTCCCTGTTAGTCATATAACCCTTTAAAATACCGTCTTTCACTATATACCATCTTTTAGCCGGCACACCGTCATCATCATATCCGGCAGTTGAAAGCCCTCCGGGAAGTGTGTTATCAGCCACGAGATTCACAATTTGTGAGCCATATTTGAAATTATTCAATTTTTCAGTTGTTGCAAACGATCTTCCTGCATAATTTGCTTCAAAACCTAAAACTCTGTCAAGTTCACTCGGATGACCTACTGATTCATGTATCTGCAGAAACATCTGTGTTCCAGTTAGAATTAAATCTTTTCTGCCGGTCGGACAATTTTCGGCAGTTAAAAGGGCAACAGCTTCATCTCTAACTCTTTCAGCATTTTCAAGAAGTTTCAGAGAATCAATCAGTTCATATCCCGCAGACATGAACATTCCTCTGTGGGAAAGAGGATATGACCTGACCTGAGTTTCATGGTTGCCTACCGATCTTGCAAGGTAACCAACTCCTGATCTTGTAAATAGTTGTTCAATAAAACTTCCTTCGGTTGTAGCCATCCACTGATGTTCTCTCCAAAAATCCATGCTGCATTGAGATACCTTAACTTCAGATTTACTTCTCAGTACTTTATCGATTTCAAAACAGAGATCGATTTTTTCTGAAAGAGGAACCGAAAAAGGATCTATCAGGTAGGGGTTCTGCCAGAGGTCAACATAAGCACCATCATCGGTCAATTTTACATCGGTTTTTTTTACCATTGCTGAAGCTTTTGCTATTTCAACAGCTTTTTCAGTCACTTTTCCAATATTTTCAGAAGTTACTATGCTCGATGATGCAAAACCCCAGGCACCGTTGTAGATAACTCTGACACCAAAACCAAGAGTTTCAGTTTGTTCAAGATTTCCAATCCTGTTATTTCTCGTTGTAATCGATTCCGTTTTATCTTCAATTATCCTTATATCAGCATATTGGGCACCTTTTAATTTGGCAGTGTTTAAAGCTATATCAGTAAGTTCTTTCATTTATCCTCCCTAAAACTCTGTCTTGCTTGAGAAATGGAAATTTTCAATTTTTAAAGCCGGAACTACAAAACCACCTCCAAAAAAGCCACCTACCAATTCCTGTTTATCTCCAATTTCAACTATATTATTAAAGGCTTTCAGTACACTTTCAGTAAACCTGAAATTCTTAATTGCTTTTGTAACACACCCATTCTCTATCTGAAACAGACCATCTCTCGTCATACCTGTGACATTTACTTTCATAGGATCAAGGAGATTTGTATAGTGAAAACGAGTTACAAGAATGCCTTTATCTGTATTTTTTATCATATCTTCGAGAGAACTTTCACCAGTCATCATTACAAGAGCTCTTGGAATAGGACCAAAACTATTAGGTTGGGGTAATGAATGACCTGTTGACTCAGTTTTTGCCTGAATTGCTGTTCTTCTATCATAAGCAACTGATCTTGCAATACCATTCTCTATCAGTTTTATTTTCTTTGTTTTAACTCCTTCAAAATCAAAGGGCATTCCAAGTACAAGAGGATGCCCCACATCATCGATGATAGTTAATTTATCACTCATTATCTTTTTGCCGATATTCTCGCTCATAAATGATCTTTTTTCAAGGTATGCAAGTCCATTGAATCCGGTCCAGTTCAAAAATGCCATAAGATCTGCTACAGCAGCAGGTTCGAGAACAACTGTATATAATCCAGGTTCAAGATCGATCTGGTTTTGATTTAGAAGAGCTTTATCAACTGCTTTTGCTGCAATTTCTTCAACGGAAACACTTCCATAATCATGTGAATTCACTGCAGCCCATCCCGATCCTGTATCACTCATTACGGAAATGGATGCCCTGAATCCAGTTGTATCATATTCTCTCCACAGACCCTTATTATTTGATATTATGACCTTACCAATACTATCACTTATGATACCAGCAGCCTGCAGGGAATATTCTTTGGCACGTTCTACACATATAGAAACTAACTTTGCTCTGTCTTCAGGCGTAAGTGATGCTGTTCCTTTAAAGTAAGAAGAATCGAAACTAATATCATCACTGCTTTCAAGTAGAGGTTGTAAATTATCATCAGGATGAGAATATTGAATAAGGTTTACAGCTTTATCATAGATTTTTCTCAGTCTATCAAATGTAAATTGATTGGAAGTTATCCTCATTGTTTTCCCATTTTCAATAACTCTTAAAGTTATATCTATCGATTCTTCATTGACATTTTGTGTTATTGAATTACTCGAAAATCTTGTCAGAGCAGTAAGGGATTTTGAAAGTATTATTTCTGTAGGTATTTTTGTGGTTTCACCAAAAAAATCTCTTATTGTTTTTTTTATGTTTTCACTGGTCATAAATACTCCTTACTATTTAATTTATACGAAATTTAAAATCAATAAATAAATATCTACACATACATAACACATTTACTGATTTTATTTCCAATTAGTTATTATATCAAGGAATTTATCTGTAGTTAATAATTTAGAAAATGTAAAAAAATCAATAATATCAGTTACATGTAACAAGTTAAAAGCTTCAAGTATTATCAATGTTTATCCATTAATCCGATAAAATTATTTTGTGAAATAAAATGATTTTATCATTCCTGTTGATCTGTTGGGTTGGGAATCCTGTTCACCTGCCGAAGGCAGGTAAATCCTGTTGATCCTGTCAAATATTCTTCTGGGGAGGTGTGGGGCTTTGTGCCTTTGTGTGAGTTTATTTCTTTATCCTTTTGAAAAATAATTTAAAAATTTCTAATATTGACATGTATTATTTAATTCATATATCTTGTATAATCTTTTGAATTTAAATTTATTGAATTTAAAAGGAGGAAATATGAATAAGATAAAAATCGAAAAACAGATCTCCGAAGAGAGAAAAAAAGAGATCAACTGCAGCAAATGGCCCATTTGGTCATCTCCTGCTGAAACTTTTGACTGGGAGTATGATGAAACAGAGGTCTGTCTTATTTTACAGGGAAAGGTCAAGGTCTCCACAAAAGACGGAGAAGTTACAGAGTTTGAAAAAGGAGACCTTGTAGTATTCCCTAAAGGGCTTGTCTGTACATGGGAAGTAATAGAACCTGTTCGAAAAGTTTACAAATTTGGAGAAGTATGAATTTTCAGGAAATGATATTCTCACTGAACTCCTACTGGGCAAAAAGAGGATGTTATATAGCACATCAGTATTCAAGTGAAGTTGGAGCAGGTACTTTTAATCCATTTACATTCCTGTCTGCCCTTGGAAAGAAAGAATGGAATATAGCATACATTGAGATAACCAAAAGACCAAAAGACGGGAGATATAATGAAAATCCACTGAGATTTCAGCAATTCACACAATACCAGGTTCTTTTGAAACCTTCTCCAAAAAATATAAGATATTTATACATCGACAGTTTGAAAGCTATAGGGATAAATTCTGAAGAACATGATATTAGATTTGTCGAAGATGATTGGGAATCTCCAACTCTCGGAGCTTCAGGTCTTGGATGGGAAGTTTGGATAGACGGAACAGAGATAAGTCAATTTACCTACTTCCAGCAGATGGGTGGTATTGAACTGGATATAATATCCGTTGAACTTACTTATGGACTTGAAAGAATAGCTCTTTTCCTTCAGAACACAGGTTCTGTTCAGGAACTTGATATGGGAGGTGGGAAGAAATGGAAAGACATATATGAAATTCCTGAAATCCAGTGGTGTAAGTTCAATTTTGAAAAAGCAGATATTGAACTTCACAGAGAAGTTTTTGACAGATATGAACTTGAAGCTAATAGAATGATTAAAGAAAAACTTGTCTATCCTGCATATGATTATGTGATAAAATGCTCACATCTTTTTAATATCCTCGATGCAAGAGGAGCGATAAGCCCTGATGAAAGAGCCGGTTATATTGCAAGGGTGAGAAAATTATCAAGAGCAGTTGCAAAAGAATACATGGAGATTGAAAATGAGAACTGATAATTTTCTTCTCGAGATATACTGCGAGGATATTCCTCCTTCTTACCTGAAACCTGCTTGTGATCAGTTATTTACAATTGTTAGCAGCTTTTTCAAGGAAAAAGACCTGACATTTGAGAAAATAAATAATTATTACACACCGAGAAGATTAGTTCTAATTATCAAAAATCTTCAACTTGAACAGGAAGACATGGAAATTGAGGTAAAAGGACCTTCTTATAAAATAGCATTTGATGACAATAAACCTACAAAAGCTCTGCTCGGTTTTTTAAGGAAAAATGAAACAGATCTATCCGAAGTATATAAAAAAACTACAAAAAAAGGTGATTTCACTCATATAAAAAAAACTATAAAAGGCGATAAAACCATTAATCTGCTTGCAAACGCTATCCCTGTGTGGATATCAAAAATTGAATTTCCAAAAACAATGAAATGGGAAAGATCGGGATTCAGATTTGCAAGACCTATAAGAAACATAACAGCACTTCTTGGAGATAAGATAATTCGATTTAAAATTGCTGACATCCAATCTTCCGATGAAACATTACAAAGTCATATAAGAGATGATCTGAAAATTAAAGTAAAACCTGAAAATTATTTAAAAAAACTATCTGAACATGGAATAATACTCGATCAAGTTACAAGGAAAGAGATGATAGAGGAACTTCTGTCCGAATCTGCAAAAAATGTAAATGCTCATTTAGTAAAAGACAAAGAACTTCTTGATACAGTTTCAAATCTTGTGGAAAATCCATTACCTGTTTTAGGAAATTTCCCGGAAAAATTCCTTAAACTTCCTGATGTAATCGTGATAACTGCACTTAAAAACCACCAGAAGGATTTCTCATGTGAAGATGAAAATGGAGTTCTCCTCCCTTATTTTATTTCAGTTGCAGACAATCTGAAAAATTCTTCCATTGACATAGTCAGAGAAGGAAATGAAAAAATAGTATCATCAAGACTTGAAGATGCATACTTCTACTTTCACGAAGATACGAAATCAGAACTTTTTTCTCTGGTGAGTAAACTCAGCCACATGACCTACAGGGAAGGTCTTGGAACATTAAAAGATAAAACTGAAAGGCTAACCAAACTGGTATTATTTTTAAAGAATATGACCGGATCCAAAGCTGACATAGCTGTTCTTGAAAGATCTGCTCTGCTTTCTAAAGCTGATATGGCAACTTTAATGATAAGAGACGGAAAGGAATTCACTGCTCTTCAGGGGACTATTGGTAAATACTATGCCCTTGAAAGCGGTGAAAAGAAAGAAGTAGCAGAAGCAATTGAAGAGCAATACAAACCAAAATCAATAAAAGATACTCTTCCTGAGACAGATCAGGGAATTATACTCAGTCTTTCTGACAGAATGGATCATATTACAGGTTTTCTCTGTCTTCTCGGCGCTCCAACCGGTTCAGCAGATCCCTATGCTCTTAGAAGATCTGCAAATACATTGATACATCTTCTTATAGAGAAAAAACTTCATGTAGATATGGATAAATGGATGGATTTTAATATCGAACTTTACAATGAACAGAACTTCCTCGAAAAAGAAAATAAATTTTCCAAATTAAAATCTTTCTTAACAGAGAGACTTGTCAATTACCTGAAAGACAGAGGATACCGGTATGATGTTGTAAATTCTGCTGTCAGAACTTCATACTCAGATCCTCTGAAGGCTTTTGAAATAGCTGATGCTCTTTCAGAATTCAGAGATGATAGAAATTTCGTTGATCTTGTCATCGCCTACAAGAGAGCATCAAGGATACTTGAGGACAGAGAATTTGACAATAAAATAGACAGAGAGCTTTTTCAATCTGATTATGAACATAGGCTTTATGAAAAATTTAAAAAGATCAGCTCTGAAGTGGAAATAAGCCTGAAGCAGAAGAATTACAGTGGAACTATGAATATTTTACTCACTTTGAAAAAGGAAATTGACGACTTCTTTGACAATGTCATGGTAAATGTTGAAGATCAGAAACTTGAGATTAACAGAAAGAATCTTCTTTATAAAATAGTCGGACTTTTCCGCAGTTTTGCATATCTTGAGGAGATTGTAGTAGAGGGTGATGAAAAGAAAAAATAAATTTCTACTGAACAATTTCAGAACAAAAAGGAGAAAAGTATGAAAATTTTTAAAATTGCAGTTATTTTTACTGTCCTTATTTTATCTGCTCCCATTTTATCTGCCGAAGAGCAGATTATGCCTCTTGCTATCGGTAATATTTGGACTTATACCTTCAGTGCAGGTGAGAAAATGACAGGGATTTATATCTGTGAGATTACCGGTACAGAAGAAGTAAGCGGTGTTGAAGCTTACAAAATGGAATTCGACGGAACTATCTATCCTGCTGGTTACTATCAGTTATATACAATTGAAAATGGTGAAGTATTTTTCTGGGGAGATCCTGATAACGGTTTCCTTGAAGAACCTGATATGATAATAAAAAATCCAATTGAAGAAGATTTCACATGGACAACAAGAGGATTGGGTGCAGAAGTGGAATGGGAGATCGTTTCACTCGATGAAGAACTTACAGTACCTGCCGGTACATTTGAATGCATACATGCTGTAGGAACAGGTCCATCAGGATCAAAGACCGATCACTGGTATGCTCCGGGAGTTGGAGATGTAAAAATACTTGTAAGGGCTATGGATCTTGTAATAGAACTTGAAAAATACGAATTAAAATAATTTTTACTATATAGGACAGGTTTTTAATTTGTCCTTTGTGTATTTCTATTTAAAAGAACAGATAACATCAGATAATGTAGGGGAGGGGTTTGTCTCCTCCCGTTTATCAATTATTATTAATAATCATAATATCATATATATGATTTGGCATAATGATATATTGATCCAATTCAACATTTTCGTATTGATTTGGTATATCGTTCCATTGGTTATCAATAATTTTACCGATTGTTGATAAATTTATATTATTACGGGCGGACACAAGACCCGCCCCTACAATATTTTTATATTCACCAAATATATTTGACCTATTATATGAACAGATTGTTACGAAATAACAACCTTTGCTTGAATAATCATAATCTTTTAATCTTGTTGATTTTCGTTTTGAATATCAATTCTTTATTTTTTTATAAAACAAAAAGATTTTATCATTCTTATTATATTCATTCGTGTTAATTCGCCTGCCTGCAGCAGGTAGGTGTCCATTCGTGAATAATAATTCTTATCTTGGGTTGAGTAGGGCTTCGTGTCTTTGTGTCTTTGTGTGAAAATATTGGGAGGAAGGGTGTGTCTTCTCTTTGTTAATCATAAACTGATAAAGTTTATTGCGAAGCAGTTGTTATTTTAATAGTCATAAAATGATTTATTTTCACAAAAACCTCTTTTTATTATTTTTTTCAATATTTAATAAATACTTTATAATCTACTATTAAATTAAATAAAAAAAATCAACCAAATTCAATCTATTATTATATAATAGAATTATTCTTTGGAATATAAATAATAAGATGAGTGAAATGTTAAAACTTTATATTTTTTTAGAGATAATCATCACTCATATTCTTATCAAAATTGTATTTATTTCATGATATTTATTTTATACTATTATAATATAGAATAAGTGAGTGATGGAGGTTATTTTCGCTAAATTATATTTTAGATATGGAGCTATGGGAGCAAGTAAAACTGCAAATGCTTTGATGGTCGAGCATAATTATAAAGAAAGGGATCAATTTGCATTATTATATAAACCTTCTGTAGATAATAGATATGGAGAAGATAAAGTAAAATCAAGAATTGGAATATCCAATACCGGAAGAATTATTTCAAAACAGATGGATATTTATAATGATGTAAAAAGTGAATTAAAAAACAAAGAAATTAACTGTATAATTATAGATGAAGCTCAATTTTTATCTAAAAAAAATATTATTGAATTATGCAGAATTGTCGATGAACTGAATATACCTGTTATTGCTTATGGACTCAGAACAGATTTTAAAGGAGAACTTTTTGAAGGAAGTATGTGGCTTCTTGCTCTGTCTGATTCAATAGAAGAAATTAAAACAGTGTGTTTTTGCGGAAAAAAAGCAATAATGAATGCAAGAATTCAGAATGATAAACTTGTTAAAACTGGAGATCAGATTCAAATTGGAGGGAATGAATCATATATTGCTCTGTGCAGAAAACACTGGAATGAAGGAAAAATATAATTGTAAAGTTATTATATTTTAAAGGTAAAATTAAGGGAAATAGATATGCCAAATAAAAAAGATATTGAAAAACTCCTTAAAAAACTTCCTGAAACAAATGGATTGGAAAAAATAAAACTTCTTGCAGAGCTTTGTGAAATCCACAGGGTAAACAATCCTCAAAAAAGTATTAAATTCGGAAAACAGGCACTGGAATTACTAACTCACATAAAAGATACAAAACTGGAATCTCAGATACTTAATGTAATCTGCTGGTGCAGTCAGTGTATTGGAGAGCATATGACCGCACTTAAATATGGCTTAAGAAAACTAGAAATCGCAAATGAGGATGATATTGATGATGACAGAGCCACAGCATACAACGGAATTGGTATTGCTTACTGGAGACTGGCAGAATTTGACAATGCTTTGGATTATTTCATGAGAGCCCTGAGAATTATCGAAGAATCTGGAAACAAACAGAGAATTGCCATAATGCTAAATAATGTTGGACTTATCTTTAGCGATATGGGTGACAATGATAAAGCTCTTAACTATTACCATAAGGTGATCAAAATATATGAAAAACTTGACAATAATAATACCCTCGCCGATTCACTCAACAATGCCGGAACTAGCTATAAGGATACGGGTAATTATAAGAAAGCACTTAATTACTATAAAAGAGCTTTGAAAATCTATGAAATATTAGAAAGTAAATGGGGAATATCCCATGTTTTAACTAATATAGGTTCAATATATAAAGAACATAAAGAATATGATATGTCATTGGATTATTTTTTTAAATCACTGGATATTGAAGATGAAAACAGAGACATAAATGCAAGATTTGAAACAATCCTCGATATAGCTTTGATATATTCAGCAACTGATTGTCCCACTAAAGCTATCGAATATGCCAAGAAAGGATTTGCTATTGCTAAAAAACTTGACACAAAAGATCTTATAAGAAATTGTTATGAAACATTTTCAATCATTTATGAAAAGAAAAGTAATTTCAAAAAAGCACTGAAATATCATAAGAAATTTAAAGAACTTAACGATAAAATATTTACAAAAGAGAGCAGAGAAAAATATAACGAGTTGCTAATATGTTATGAAACAGAAAAGAAGGAGAAAGAAAACGAAAATTACAGACTTAAGAACATTGAACTTGCAAAGGCAAATGAAAAACTAAAAATAGCTCTCAAAGAAGTTAAAAAACTTAGTGGAATGCTTCCAATCTGTTCATCCTGTAAAAAGATTCGAGATGATTCAGGATACTGGAAACAGATAGAAGAATACATATCTGAACATTCGGACACTCAGTTCACTCACGGACTATGTCCGGATTGTGTAAAAAAACTTTATCCAAAATATGTGAATGAGGATGAATAATAAGACAATCTGAACCTATAATTGGATAAAGAAACCGCTGTTTTGTAATTTAATGATAGAGAATAATTTGATATAAAAATTATTCACCCATAATTCTGTTTAATTCATCAGCAAGTTCTTCAAGTGTATATGGTTTTCTCATCACTCCTTTAAAACCATAATTTTCATAATCTAACATAATCGGGTTATTTGAATAACCGCTTGATATAATACACTTAACATCAGGATTAAGTTCTATTAAAGCATTGCCGACTTCTTCACCTCCAATACTACCCGGAATAGTCATATCTAAAATTACAATATCAAAAGGGCACCCATCATTAAATGTTTTTTTATAGATTTCAATAGTTTCAATCCCGTCAGTCGTAGTAGTTACATCATATCCAAGATATTTTATCATCTCTCCTACTGTTTTACTTACCAATTCGTCATCATCCATGAATAATACTTTACCGTAACCTGATTGAGTTGGATGTACTTTATCACTTACATTTGTTGATGTTTCAGAAGAAGCAGGAAGATAAATAAAAAATTTACTTCCTATACCTTCTTCCGAAAATACTGAGATAAAACCATTATGTTGTTTGATTACCGAATAGGATATCGCCAATCCAAGCCCTGACCCATTTGTCTTGGTTGAATAATACGGATCAAATATCTTCTTTATTTCCTCTTTTTTCATTCCGCATCCCTCATCAGAAATTGAAACCTTTATATAATTTCCAGCTTTTATCTGCAGGTTATTAATATCACTGATCTTTTCATCTGAAATCTCAATCTTTATATTCCCTCCACCAGGCATAGACTGATTTGCATTGATAATCAGATTGTTAAAAACCTGATATATCTGCCCCTCATCACATTCGGTCAGGAAAATCTTCCCAGAACTTACAATAGAATATTTCACATTAGATCCGCTTAAAGTAAATTCAGCTACTGATTTTATAAGCTCAATTATAGAGATAGTTTTCTTTACTGGTTTTTCCCCTTTTGTAAACGTCAAAAGTTGCTGAGTTAAATTTTTGGCCTCTTTGCAGGATGTCTCTGCATATGACAGTACCTCATAAATTTTTGAATCGGGTTTTACCATTATTTTCGACATAGATATACTACCCATAAGAGACATTAGAAAATTATTAAAATCATGTGCAAGCCCACTGGCAAGAATACTTAACGATTCAAGTTTTTGGAATTTTATAATTTCTTCCTCCATCTTTTTTCTCTTCGTAATATCCCTGCTCGCACCTCTATAACCAATAAATTTGCCACTGTTATCAAGCATAGAAACTTAATTTATCTCTAATATCAGTTCTCTTCAATTACTGTGTTTAAAATTACACAGTTCATTTTTTACCTGCTTGATCTCTTTAAGCAGTTCCAACAAAAGATCTTCATAATCCTTTTTATCGGTTTGTATAATAAAATCAAGAATATTTTTACCAATTACTTCAACACATGAATACCCTAAAATATTCTCAATCATTTCACTTGAATAAGTAATATTTAATTTTTCATCTATCTCCCATAGCCACATTCCTGTGACATATGTAATGTCTTTGAACCTTCTGTCACTTATCCTAAGAGCTTTTTCTTTTTCAATTACATCATTCAATATTCTGGACATATCCTCTTCAGCTTTAAGAGATTCATCATATAGGCTTTTCAGTATGTTTTCATTTGCAATTAGATCAAATGTTTTTTCCCTAAGTTTTAGTTCAGTATCTTTACGGACTACAACTTCTTTAATTAACTCTTCGTTGTAAATACAAGCTTTAATTGCATTACTTAATTTAGATGACAGCGATAGAAAAATATTTCCAAGAATACTATCCACTTTTTTATTCTTTGAATATGCAAGTCTAATAATTGCAATGTTCTCTACTGGAACTATCATTACATAGTATCCAAGATCACTATTAATATCACAGTATTCACTAAAATCATTATTTTCAATGTTTTTTATAACAACTTTTTTCTTCTTTGAGATTAATTTAAACTTTTCATTGAATTCTGACGTTTTTTCTTTTTTATGATGAGTATCTGATCTCATTCCAGCTTGAGATTTCATACTATATAAATCGGTTTTTTCATTATATACCCAGATCTCCCCTCTTAATGCATTGGTTTTATGAACAATTTTATTGATAAATCTCTGCAGCATATCCTCAAGGTTCAAGCTGCTGCCTATCAATAATGAACATTCATAAGATAAAATCAAGTTCTGTATAAATAAATTAGAATTCATTTAATATTCAATCTATGCTTACAACAATTGTTTTATTATATAATTCAATATATTTATCACCGCTTGAAGCAATCTCCCCTAAACTGAGAAATCCAAATATATCAACCTTGTCACCTGTTTTTTCCCTTATTACATTTAATTCATCAGAAAATCTTTCCTCAAGGAATATAGATCTTAACACACAATCTATAACAAAGGCTTTAGATGCTGCTCTATCCTTAGTTCTTTTGAATTCTTCCATAGCTTTATCAACAGCCGAACATGCTGCATTTATCAAATTTTCAGTTTCTCCTTTCATAACACTAAGTACTGAATTTTTAGGAAATTCACTACCCATTATAATATTCTCATCATCATCCAATTTTATCAAAGCTCTGAGAACAATTTCATCATCATATTTTATCATTCCAAATGGATATTTTTTAGAATAATTAAAAAAATTTTCCTTTGTAATTACTACTCCTTCATTTTCTTCGAGAATTCTTTTGTAACATTGATAAGCTGGTTCCCAATTTATTGATTTTAAAATATGTCTGTCAGATTCAGTAGCAATCAGTGTAGTATACAAAGGTTCCCATCCATGATCAATTCCAAATGAAATTGTATCTTCTACCTGAATAATAACTGCTCCATCTGAAAAAAAATCATTCCCAAAAAATATTGAAGGATAATTCTCACATCCAAGCCAACCACACCCTCCTCCAATAAATTTTACATCACTTACTGTATTTTCAAATAACTTTTCAAGAAACAGAGGGATATTATTGGAAAATCCGTCATTAATCACAATAATTGTTTTAGTCCTATCTAAGAAAATAATTTCATTAACTAAACCATTAAATTTAGATATTTTTTTTATTTTTTGAAATGATACCGGCACATTAAATGAACAGGCTAAAAAACCTTCTTTATATAATTTTTCCCCAAAAATAATGCCGGGAAAAATACATCCGCATGCATTAATATTATTGTCTGCAAATTTTTTGTTGATTTTTTTAAAGTCAAATTTTGTATCTGCAGCAATTAAGTATAAAATATCTTTTGTATTGTTATCTGTCAGAGAATCCAATGATTTTTCCCAGTCAGAAAAATCTTCCCCCCTATAATATTCAACCTTTCCAAACATCACTTCCTCCCTTTTTCTAAATAAATTTTAAATTAAATTTATATTAAAGAGAAAAATAAAATGTATTGTAACTTATATTTTATTAAGAGAAAATATAAATATTTAAAAAAGCTGCTGTCCTATCTTTAATTTTTAAATACTAAATTGTCTATTCCTACTGACAATCTTTTCAACTAATGAATCAAGCAGTTTGAATTCTTCGATTCTTGGCAAACCTTTTACAAGTACCGGTTCGATAAATTCAGCTTTCACATTACCAATGAGGGATTTAAGTGTCTCAACTGTTTTTCCTCCCCAGCCATAAGAACCTACTATTGAAATGAATTTTGTCTTCGGTTTTAATGCCCCAATAAGATATGCTGCATAAATTGCTGCTGGATGAGCTGTTGCCAATACTGTTGGAGTTCCAATTATTACAGTAGAAGCATCTACAAGAGACATTGCAATTTCTCCAATATCGGACACAGTAAGATTGTATGGTTTAACCTGAATATTATTCTCCATAAATTTCTCAACAAGATATTCAACCATTATTTCTGTGCTATCATGCATTGAAACATAGGGTATTATCACAATTGGCTTGACATTATCTGAAATCCATTCCCTGTAAGCATTTATTATATACGCAGGTTTGCTGTAAACAGGTCCATGGCTTGGAGCTATGATATCAGGTTTTATTTCCTCTATCTTCTCTAAATTCTTTTTAATATTATTTCTAAAAGGCATCATTATTTCTGCATAATATCTTTTAGCATCTCTTAAAACTTTGGGATCCTTTTTTGTAATTAATTCCGATGTTGCAAAATGTGAACCGAAAAAATCACATGTAAAGGCAATTTTTTCTTCTTCAATGTAAGTAGTCATTGTTTCAGGCCAGTGTACCCAGGGAGTTAAAATAAATTTCAAAGTTCTATCACCTAAAGAAACCGTATCCTGATCTCCAACTGTTAGAAATTTATCATCAGAAATATGAAGGTGGTCCATAAGCATATTCTTACATTTTAAGTTAGTTACAATTTCAGCTTCAGGATATCTTTCAAGTAAAGCAGGAATTGCACCCGAATGATCCTGCTCTGCATGATTTGATATAATGTAGTTGATATATTCAATTCCAAGTTCTGAAAGATTATCAAGCAATTCATGCTCTTTTGAAGGATCAACACTGTCTATAAGTGCAATTTTTTCACTGCCTTTTACAATGAAAGCATTGTAGCTTGTACCATCAGGCAGTCCTACAAGCTCATCAAAAATCTTTCTGTCCCAGTCCATTGAACCGACCCAAAATACACCGGGTTTAATTTTAATTACAGCCATTTCAAAACCTCTTTTTGTTATGATTCTTCAGAAAAAGAATCTTTTCCGACACCACAAATAGGACATACCCAGTCTTTGGGGAGGTCTGTAAATTCCGTACCTGGTTTTATACCATTGTCAGGATCTCCGATTGCAGGGTCATATACATATCCGCATACATCGCAAATATATTTTTTCATTTTGTTATCCTCTTTTTTTCTGGTAATTTTTTCAGGTTCAATATATGTAGGAGCTAATTTAGATACTTTTCCTTTTATCACATTTTGATAGTAATCATAAGTCATTGGATTCCCATCTTCTATCAAATCAGCATCTACAACATCACCAATCATCAGAACATGAGTTCCAACAGGCATTGTTTCAGTAATATTCAATTCAATAAAAGCAATAGTATTATCAAGTATAATCGGAGAACCGGTTTTTCCAAGTTTATATTTTAACTCTTTAAATTTATCATAATTTTTTCCACATTTAAAACCAAATTCTCCGATCAATTTTTTTGAAAATTTTTCACCTATTACTGATATTGCACATTTACTACTTTTTTCTATTAACTTACATGTAAAATTATTCTTGTTAATACAAATTGCAATTTTTAAAGGTTTCGATGTAACTTGTATAATACTATTAACTATTTGACCATTTATCTTATTATTATTAAAAGAACTGACAATGTACATACCATAGGATATCTTTTTTAAAGCTTCCCTGTTCACAACAAGTTTTACTTGTTTACTTTATCTTTTAAATTCTCTAAAGCTTTTTCCATACAGTCAACACATTCTTCATCATTTATTTCCATATCATCTGATGAAAATTTCATAAAACTTTTTAACCAGTCCTGACCAACTTTTGGGCATTGATCTATAAATTCAATAAATTTAATCAATCTGCTAAGAAATTTTTCAGAGACGCAATACTGGATTTTATATGATGTATGAGTTACTTCATCATCATTTAATTGAAGTATATTTGAGAAAAAATCATTCAAAATTTTTCTTCTATAAACCAATTCAGCTGCTAAAGCTCTCCCTTCATCAGTCAAAGTAATTATGTCATAAGGAGCATAATTGACAAGATCTTTTGAGGAAAGATTACGGAGAGCACCTGTTACAGAAGAAGCTTTTACATCAAGTCTCTGTGCAATGTCTTTTGCTCTGGCAGCTCTTTTTTCCTTTTCAACAAAATAAATTGTTTCAAGGTATTTTTCCATGCTTTCACTGAGTTTAATCTTTTTCATTGTTACCACCTTTATTAAATAATTAGCTTTAGCTAAAAATATAATACAGTATCAAAAATATGTCAATAGTTTATTTTAATTAACATTTAAAACAAATAATATTATTCTAATAGTACAAGAATAAACATATTTACTCTGACTCTATTTAATATATTTTGTGTTTATTTTATAATTTCTTGAATATAATTTGAAAAATTTTCATAAGGATCTACTTCTCTGTGTCTTTGCCTGTCAGATACATAGAGAGATTATAATTTTAAATGTTCAAAAGGGAATCTTGTTCATCTGTTAGTGGCAAGGGTCTCATCACTCTGAAACCTATAACTTCAACAGCTGTTCCCGAAACATTTTTTCCTCTGCTTGCACATCTCAAGTATCTGTAATCATGTCCAAATGAACCTCCCCTCATTGTTCTGTATTCACCAATTTCAGGTCCTTTCGGATTATCAAATGTCTCAGGATGATAAAGTTCATAATAATTATTACACCACTCCCAAACATTTCCAGCCATATCATGTAAACCAAAACTATTAGGTGGGAAAGCATTTACAGGAGAAGTAAATGCATATCCATCTAAAACCATATGATCAAATATTTTTGAAAAATCACCGGAAAGCTGATCTTCCATGTAATCACCAACTCTTTCATATCCTGCATGGTTTGCAAGTGCATTTGCAGTATCAGCTTTTGGCGACATTTCTCCCCAGGGGTATGTTGACATGGAAAGTCCCTTGGCTGCACATTCCCATTCAAATTCAGTAGGCAATCTATATCCTTCAGTGTAAGAACAAGTCCATGTTAAAGTATCATATTGTTCTTCAAGACCTTCTTTTACTGACATCCAGTTACAGTAAACTGCAGCATCGAACCATGTAATCTGAGTTACCGGGTGATCTGACAACTCCTTAAGTGCTTCAGGTCCCTCTTTCCCTCTCGGATATTTCCAGAATCCTCCATCATGCTGATAGCCTGTTGTATCAGTCCAGAATCCAATCGTACTATCCATTTCTGCTCTTGTTATATATCCTGTCTGATTAATGAAAACTGCAAACTCTGAAACAGTTACAGGAGTAATTTTCATAAAAAAGCTGTCAACATCTACTTTGAAATTTGGAACTTCATCGTTAAATACTGCTTTATAACTTCCAATTCTATAAATTCCACCTGGTATTAAAACCATCCCGGAAGGAACATCGATTTCATTTATTACAACATGTTCAGTTGTCAATTCCTCAATGATTCTTGGTCCAAATAGAAATCCGGCAATTATCAGAAGTATTATAGAAAGTAGTATTGATAAAAATATTATTGTTTTTTTTACTTTTGTTTTACCTTCAAGATAATCAGGTACTTTAATGTCATCAGGCAATTCATTTTGTTTGTTTTTTTTAATAACCTTCAATGGTTTAGTCACCTCTAAATGAGGTTTTTCTGTAACAATTTCTGTAGTAAATTCATCATCTTTTTTATCTATCTTCACTTCTTCAACAGGTTTTAAAACACTTTCATTTTTTTTATAAGCATTAAAAGCATCTGATTTGATTCTTTTATCTTTATTTTTTATTTTTACTTCCGAATTCTTTTCATCAACAATTACAATTTCTTCAACAGGATGGACTACACTTTTTGTGTCCTTCTCTTTTTTCTTCATTATCTTTTCTGGTTTAAAATACTTCTTCTGTACTTGTTTAACACTTTGTTCATCCTTTGAAATGTATAAATCAAATTCATCAGATGTTTTAATATATGTCTGGGAAATTTTCCTGCTTTCCTCTTTTTCTAAAGGATCGAGAACAATTTCATCGAGGACTTCACTTTTTTTAATTCCCTTTTTCTTTTTTTTTACAGGCTTTTCTTCTGTATCGAACTGAACTTCTTCAACAGGTTCAAGAACACTTTCCGTTTTTTCATCTGGTGGTGGTGGTGGCGGTGGTTGATTCATTAATAACTTTTTCCCACACTTTTTACAGAACTGAGAATCATCTGTATTTTCAATACCGCATTTTGTACATTTTATTGACATAGAACTCTCCAATTCTGAAAATAAATTTGTAATTATATGTAAAATAAAATAATATTATACTGAGAATAATACAAGCATATTATTTTTAATAAAATTAAGGAGGTAATATATGTTTGTTATCTTTTTTCTTATAATAAGTACATGGTTCAATTTAAAGGTAAATAATGATACTACAAGCGAGATACAGAATGAACAACAGATTTGTATCAATCCTACAGATAGTTTAAATATTGTGGCAGTCTGGCGTGATTTTAGATTAGGTTACAGAAGAATTGGTATTGGTACATCTACTGACGGAGGTATAACCTGGAGCAATCAACTTCTGTCCGGAACAAATTACACACGAGACTCTGATCCCGCTCTGACTTATTCATCAAACGGAATTTTCTACACAGTTGTACTCGCTTATGAATCAACTTCTCAGCCAAATGGACTTTTTCTTTTCCGCTCAACAGATAAAGGTTTCACATGGGACGGACCTTACACTGTTATTGACAATGTCCCGGGAGTATTTGAAGACAAAGAGCTAGTTGCATGTGACAGAACTTCTTCTGCTTTTAGCGGAAATATCTATGTTACATGGGCAAGATTTTACAATATAGATATAATGTGCTCCCGATCAACTGACAGCGGATCAACTTTTGACCAACCTGTCCAGGTCAGTGACAATTCAGCTTCACTTCAATGGCCAGTTCCAGCTGTAGGTCCAAACGGAGTTCTCTACATTGCCTGGGATGATATGACAAATAACTGCATTAAAATTGATAAATCAACTGATGGCGGTTTTACTTTCAGCTCTGATATTATCGTTCAGAATACAAATTTTGTTTACGGTTATATTAATGGTGGAATAACCGTTTTTTCCTTCCCTGCACTGGACATTGACATAACGGGAGGTTCATATGACGGAACACTATATATAGCATATATGGATGATTCCCCATCTCATACAGACCAGGATATATACCTTACAAAATCAACCGATCAGGGTTTAACATGGTCTTCAAAGATCAGAGTGAATGACGATCCTCTGAACAATGGATGTGATCAGTTTCATCCATGGCTGATCGTTGATCAGGATGGTCGAATTGTTATAATCTGGTTAGACAGAAGACTGGATGTCAGTAATTATCTCTATGACTGTTATATGACTTATTCAATAGATGGAGGACAAAACTTCGTCCCAAATATAAGAATTAGCACTGTTTCATCCGATCCAAATGCATCAGGAGATGCCGGACTTCTCGGAGAATATATCGGTGTTGCATCTTTTCACGGTGATATTCATCCTATCTGGACCGATACAAGAGAAGGGAATCAGGATTCTTATACAGCTTATCAGATATCAGCTGTCGAAGAAAATATTTTTTCCTCAGATAACCCAGCAAATGAAATCTTTATTGGAAACATCTCCTTTAACTTTGAAAATCCTGTTGATATATTCATATATGATATTTCAGGTCGAACTGTAAATTCATTTTATCAAATTACAGACTTCAACTGGAAACCTGAAAATCTTCCTTCAGGTTTATATATGATATCATTTAAAGATAATTTTCAGATTTTGAATAAGAAAATTCTTTTTTTGAATTAATTTAGGATATTATGGGTGAGGATTGTGTTTCGTGTTGATATGTGTAATTTGTTGTTAAAATTATTTAATTACAAAACAACAAATCTCACTAATAGCACGAATAATATTAAAAAGTAATATAAGCGAAATATAATACTTTAATTATTTGTGTAATTTGTGCAATTCGTTATTAAAAAATATTTGGTGTGGTGTTGGGCTCCGACTTCGCCAATTCAAATAAGCTTCGTCGAGACAAGTCTGTGACCTCTGTGGTAATCCGACTTCGCTAAAACTTCGTCGAGATGTATTTATGCCCCTCAGTGATGGAGATTCTCTGTGTTTTTCCTAATTAGTTGATGAG
>CBDUTX010000009.1:0-20477 GCA_965370235.1 uncultured Desulfuromonadaceae bacterium
AAGAAGAATTAAAAATTAGAAATGACAAAGAATTTGAAGAAAATCTACTAAAAGAGCTTGAAGAAAGACATTCAATTGAAGTTCCGAATATATTAATAGAAAAAGAAATTGAAACTCTTACCGAAATATTCAAAAAGCATATGAAATTTGAAAAAAGTTCAGAAGCTTTAAAAGCTGAATTTGAAGAATTAGCAACAAAAAAAGTAAAACAATATATTATTTTGGATAAAATATCTGAAAAACATGATATTACTCCAACTGAAGAAGAAATTAACAGAACCCTTATTGAAGCTATCGGACAGAAAGTGGGTTATGATAAAATAACCAAACCTACAATTAAAAAAATGACAAATGACTGGGAATTTGTCAGAGATGTATTCTGGGATGTTAAAAGAAGAAAAACTTTAGAAAAGATTAAAGATATGATAAAAATCAAGGAGGTTGTTAAAGATGTCAATGATTTATAAACCTTCTTCCTCTGTTGTTCCACTTGTCATCGAAAGGACTACAAGAGGAGAGCAGGCATATGATATATATTCAAGACTACTCAAAGATAGAATTTTATTCGTTGGTTCACTGATCGATGACAATGTTGCTAATGCTGTAGTTGCTCAGTTATTATTTTTAGAAACAGATGATCCGGATAAAGATATATTTATGTACATAAATTCACCGGGAGGAAATATAAGCTCCGGTCTTGCTATATATGATACAATGCGATTCGTAAAACCCGATGTCTCTACCACCTGTGTCGGGCAAGCAACCAGTATGGGAGCAGTTCTTCTTTCAGCAGGAGCAGCAGGAAAACGATATGCACTCCCACATTCAAGAATAATGATCCACCAGCCCTGGGGGGGAGTACAGGGACAGGCTGTTGATATTGAAATTGAAGCTCGGGAAATTCTCAAAATGAGAAAAGAACTTGAGAAAATCCTTTCATTTCATACCGGTCAACCTCTTGAAAAAATCACAAAGGATTCTGACAGAAATTTCTGGATGAATTCAGAAGAAGCGAAAAACTACGGAATTATTGATGAAATAGTTATTGCACGTCAGGATAATAGCAAAGAAAAAAAACACGATGACAAAGACAAGTAAATATAAAAAAAATAAAAAATGCTCCTTCTGCGGATCGGTTGAAGGACCTACAAATTATCTTATAGATGGAAATGAAGAATTTATATGTCTGGACTGCTTGAAAAATTTCCATAATGCAATATTTAACCATAAACATATTAATAAGATAACTGAAGAAACCACATCCTCATTAATTCCTACACCGGTTGAAATCAAGGAAAAGCTTGATGAATATGTAATTGGTCAGGAATATGCAAAAAAAGTTATCGCTGTTTCGGTTTATAATCACTACAAACGGATAACCCATCATTATACAAATTCCGATATTGAACTGGAAAAAAGCAATGTGCTTCTTGCAGGACCAACAGGTACAGGAAAAACTCTTATAGCAAAAACCCTGGCAAATATTCTTCACGTCCCTTTTGCAATCTCAGATGCAACAACTCTTACTGAAGCCGGATATGTTGGTGAAGATGTTGAAAATGTAATTACAAGACTTCTACAGTCTTGTGATTACAATGTTCAAGAAGCTGAAAAAGGAATTATCTATATTGATGAAATTGATAAAATAAGCAGATTGAGCGAGAACAGATCAATCACCAGAGATGTATCCGGAGAAGGAGTTCAGCAAGCTCTTTTAAGACTCGTTGAAGGAACAATTGCAAATATTCCTCCTCATGGAGGGAGGAAACATCCAGAACAACCTTTTATTTCCGTTGATACTTCCAGAAT
Source organism: uncultured Desulfuromonadaceae bacterium (assembly GCA_965370235.1). Lineage (GTDB taxonomy): Bacteria > SDB-A > SDB-A > SDB-A > SDB-A > CBDUTX01. Next base: position 1,810 of record CBDUTX010000009.1, read on the forward strand.
TTTATTTATCTGTGGAGGTACTTTTGACGGTATTGAAACAATAATTGAAAGACATTTGGGGAAAAACAGGATGGGTTTTAATAAAACTGATGACACTGAAAATGATGAGATTACATTTTACAAGAACTCACAAAATAGATTTGGCATCAGAGCTTATCTTGAACAGGATGATCTTATAAAATATGGTCTCATTCCTGAATTTGTTGGCAGATTCCCAATTATAGCTCCTCTTGAAGATCTCAACAAAAAAATACTTAAAGAAATACTGTTAAAGCCTAAAAATGCAATTTTAAAGCAATATATCGAATTGAGCAGTTATGAAGGCATCGAACTTGTTTTTTCAGAAGATGCAATTGATGAGATCTGTAATATCACAATTAAGAAAAATATCGGAGCAAGAGGGCTTAGATCTATAGTAGAGCAAACTATGTTAGATATCATGTTTGAACTTCCTATAATGAAAAAAACAAAAAATGTTAAAAAATGTCTTATTACAAAAGATGTAGTCAGAGGAAAAAAACTTCCAAAGTATATTTACTCAAAGAAAGCATCCGGAGAATAAAGGCAGAATAGATTGTTAAAGGATACAAAAGATTATATTCATTTAAAGTTGTTGCTTTTCACGAGATCATATCTTACTCCTTCAAGAACATTAATACTTGGATATGTATTTTTCATAATTCTTGGAAGTTTTTTACTGATGTTACCAATCTCATCTGTTGAAGGTTCAACTTCACCGGTAAATTCAGTTTTCACCGCTACTTCCGCAATATGTGTTACAGGACTTATTGTAGAAGATACTGCTATTCATTGGTCAATTTTTGGAAAATTGATAATTATGCTATTAATTCAGATTGGCGGTCTCGGTTATATGACCATTGCAACCTTTATAATAATAACTTTCGGTAGAAAAATTGATATCTACTCAAGGATGGTGATGAGAGAAGGAGTAAATCAACCAACTATTTCAGGATTGGGCAAATTTGCCAGAAGAGTAATTAAAATTACTTTATTTCTTGAATTAATTGGAGCTTTAATCCTTTCAATAAAAATGATCCCATTATATGGTTTTACAAGAGGAATTGGGCATGCAGTTTTTCATAGTATCAGTGCTTTCTGCAATGCAGGTTTTTCAACTTTTTCAGATAATTTATATAATTTCAAAAGTGATTATACTGTATTACTGACAATTTCAAGTCTTTTTATACTCGGGGGTTTTGGGTTTATCGTGATTCTCGACTTAAGAAATCACCTTATTTGGCTTATCAAAAAATTTAAACTTACAAAAAAAAAAATCCCCCATCATACACTTACACCCTACAGTAAAGTTGTCCTTTTTTCATATCTTCTTTTAATCATGATCCCCTTTATTATATTTGTACTTCTTGATTTTAACTTTTTGAAAGATTTCAATACATTTGAAGGAATAACCAATATCTTCTTTCAGGTAACAACACCAAGAACGGCAGGCTTTAACACTATAGATTATAATTTTTTCACCAGCGGTACAATCATAATTACAATGATCCTTATGTTTATCGGAACTGCTCCTGGTGGTACTGGAGGAGGAGTGAAAGTTACAACTATTGCTATTATATTTTCTAATATTCTGACAACACTCAGATGGAAGGATAAAACAATATTGTTCAACAGGAGAGTCGATCTGATAACAATAAACAGAGCATTCTCACTTGTTATAATATCAACACTATGGATTGTCCTTACATTCACTTTGATTATGTTATCAGCTCCAGATAATATCATTACTAGAGGTACAAGCAAGATACTTTTTGAAATAGTTTCAGCTTTCGGAACTGTAGGTCTTTCTTTAAATGCTTCTACTAAGAACAATTGTTCTTTTTCTGCTGACCTTAATATTATAGGTAAATTTTTAATTATAACAACAATGTTGATAGGAAGAGTCGGTCCATTAACGTTTGGTAGTGCTCTTTTAAGTAAAAAACCTTCCAAGAGAATAAATTATGTTAGAGGATTTTTCCCTGTAGGATGAAAAATTTTCTTGTGTTAATTCATTCAATACTATAAATATAACATAATGACCAGAAAGAATACTTCAAAATACTTTGGAATTGTCGGAATTGGAAGATTTGGACAGGCTATTGCAGAATCACTTGTTGAACATGGAGCAAGGGTTATTGCAATGGATAAATCAGAAGATGCTCTAACAAATATCCAAAATATTGTTGAACAAGTTATCATAGGAGATGCAACTGATGAACAAACTCTGATCGATGCTGGATTTCAATATACAGATATGGTTGTTGTCAGTTTTGCTGAAGAATTAGCTACCAGTATTTTAACCACTATGTTATTAAAGGAAATTGGAGTTAAAAGATTAATAGCAAAAGCGAGAAACCTTCTCCATTTAAGAATACTGAAAAGAATAGGAGCAGATGAAGTAGTTTTACCTGAAGCTGATTCGGGCAGAAGACTTGCATCAAAGCTTATCTCCCCGGGCTTTCAAGAACTTTTGGAAATAACTCCCGGATACACTATTGCAGATATCAATATTCCTGAATCCTTTATTGGAAAATCTCTTATTGAAATAGGTCTCAGAAATAGATTTATGGTAAATGCACTTGCTGTCAAAAATTCAGACGGCAAAACAATTATTGCACCAAATCCCGAGATACAATTAGAAAAAGGTGATATAATTACTATATTGGGAAAAGATGAAGATTTAAAAACAATTCTGGACTTATAAAAATGGAAAAGAAATATAAAATACTTATTATAGATGATGAAGAAAACCTTGCTTTTTTTCTTTCAAAAATTATTACTTCAGATTCATCTTTAAACTCAGTTGTAGAAATTGCAAATACTGCTAAAATTGCAATAGAAAAGATTAACTCTGGCAAACCTGATATCATTCTCTGTGATATTAAACTTGATGACATCAATGGAATTGATTTATTAAAAAAAGCCAAGTTAGCTGATCCTGATGTTCTTGTGATAATTATGACCGGTTTTGCTTCAATAGATTCAGCTATAGCTGCTATTAGAAAAGGTGCTTTTGACTATATCACAAAACCTTTTGATACCGATGAGATGAAAAGTATTATCAAAAAAGCTCTTTATGAAAAAATAAAAAAAGATGAGAGAGCTGGTCTTATTACCTCTTTAAAAGAAATTAATATTAAATTGATCAATCAAAAAGACATAATTTTAAAAAACCTTGAATACAGAATCGCTGAACTTGAAAAGCTACATAATTTCTCAACCATGCTCTCTGAAAGCATCGGTCTTGCAACACTTATAAAAATAATACCTAAAATACTCACCATAACTCTGGAATGTGACGGTGCTTTTTTATCATGGTATAACGATGAAACCCATACACTTACAATAAGAAGTTCATATAATACAGATGACCTTTTCCCGAGAGGTCAGATTCTTGATTGTTCTCATTCTCCATTTGATTTGATTTTCAAAAAAAAACAGAAACCTATTATTGTTGAAAATTTTTCATATTCCCCTGATGTAGTTATTCAAACTCTTGTCGTATCTCAACTTCACGGTGGTGATAAACCTTTTGGATTACTCGGATTGATTTGTTTGGAGGAAACTCATACCCATGAAATAAATAATTTTAATCAACTTTCTACAATTTCAGCCATTGTTTCTTTCGCTATAAAAAATTCAGAATTTTACGAAAAAAATAAAAGACAGGAACTTGGAATGTTATCTTTTATCATGAATATTGCTGAGAATTTCGGCTGGAGTCGTGATAAAGTTCAAGAAATTGCATTATTATCGGTTAATATTGGGAAAAAACTTGATCTAAGTGAAAAGATTATCAAACCTTTGAGGTATGCATCTCTTGTTTTTTCACTTGGTTTTATTATATCAAAAGAAAATGATTTTAATGCTGCTGTTGACAAAGCACTTGAAATTATTTATCCAATTGACTGGCTTTCACAAACCAAAAATATCATTAAGTATTCATCAGAAAATTATAATGGGACAGGTAGAGAAGGCTTAAAGGAATCACAGATACCAGTTGGGAGTAGAATTCTCAGGATTGTTTATGATTACTCGATATTACAACAAGCAGAAGGAGAAGAAAATAAATTAAAACTCATAAAAAATCAATCAGAAGTATTATATGATCCTAAAATAGTGGATTTATTTGAATCTATCCTGTCAAAAAATATTCAAAGGAAAAATGAATAATATCAGAAATCCTGTCGTTGCCGGTCAATTTTATCCTGAAGATAAAAATTCTCTTTATGATTTTTTAAAAAAATCTATCACTATTTCCAAACCCCATTCAAAATTGGATAAGATAAAAGGTCTGATACTTCCTCATGCTGGATACCCTTATTCCGGCTTAACTGCAGCAAAAGCAGTTTCTTTAATCTCTAAAGACAAATACATTACTCCCACTTTAATATTTTTAGGTCCGTGCCATCAAGTTCCCACTGAAAAAGCTTCAATTTGGAAAGAGGGTTTCTGGGAAACACCACTTGGAAAAGTAAAGATCAATGAAGAACTTGCCGGGGAAATAATGTCTTCTGTTATTCTAATCGATGATAACAATCAAACTCATTTATATGAACACAGTATTGAAGTGCAGCTTCCCTTTTTTCAATACATGTTTGAAGATGATTTTTCCATTATACCAATTGCAATTGGTAATCAAAGCCCTGCTTTCTGCAGAGACCTCGGACTTCATCTCAGAAAATTTATAAAAGATAATACAATTCTTATAGCAAGCAGTGATCTCTACCATGGTTACAGTGAAAGTGAATGTGTAATAAGTGATGATATAATAATTAAAGCTATTGAAAAATATGATATAGATAATGTTTCAATTATTCTTGAACAAGACAGGTTCAGTGAAAATCCTCATGGGTGCGGAATAGGACCTGTACTTACACTTCTTGTAGCTCTTGAGAAGGTAAAGCAACAATCAATTTTAATAGACAGAACAAATTCTGCAAAAGTAACAGTATCTAAAAGTGTTTATGTTGTAGGATATTCTTAATTTATAATAACATAAACATCTTATGCTTTTAACTTTAAACGAAAAAAAACTTCTAATTGAAATTGCAAAAAAAACAATTCATGCAGTTGTAAAAAATGAAATTATTCCAAAACTTCCTGAAGTTAACGGAAGTTTATCTGAAAAACATGGGATTTTTGTTACAATACATAAAGATGATCAGCTCAGAGGATGCATAGGATATGTAATAGGTGTTGAACCTTTGATCAAAGCAGTTGTTAAAATGGCAAAATCTGCATCAACAGAAGATCCCCGTTTTCCACCAATAACTGTAGAAGAACTTGATAAAATTGAAATTGAGATATCTGTACTATCTCCTTTAGAAAAAGTAGATAAGATTGAAAACATCATTGTAGGAAGTGATGGACTTTTGATGAAAAGAAATTTTTATCAAGGTTTACTGTTACCTCAAGTAGCTTCAGAGAATAATTGGACACTGCACGAATTTCTCTCTCATACTGCAATGAAATCAGGTATGGAACCTGATTCTTGGAAAGATAGAAACACTGAGATCTACAAATTCCAGGCTGATATTTTCAATCAATCAATTTTATAATGTAGCTGTTTTCCACTAGATTTTTTAAAAAAACATTAAAATCAAATATTAATCATGAGGGAGTATATTCCAAATCCTCTCATTATATACTTTTGATACATATCTCATGGCACCAAGATTTGCTCCCCTTTTGCATACTATTGATAAAAAGATTGATCCATCCCCTATCAGCTTGGTGAGAAAATGACCCGTTTCCGTTGATAAAAGATTGTCAACCATCTTTCCCATTTTTATCTCTTCAACAAGCTGTTTCAAGTTTAACATTGCAGATGTCATTTGTGCTGAACTGTATTCTGTTGAGGTGTTATCTTCAACTGTGTATTCTGCAATAACAAGTCCATCAAATCCAACTATCGATATTGAAACCACTTCATTTAAAAGTTTAACCATTTCTTCTAACATTATATTGAGTTCATTCATTTCTATCTCCTTGATATGTTGTTATTATAATAACAAATTCTTTATGTATATTGATAAAATCTAAATATCTTATATTTTACTTAACATGCCCGGTTTCTGAATTTATTATGTATTGACCATAGGCAACCCATTTTCCTTCAATAGAGCTGTCTTCATTTATTTTATAGACTGCAACACCCCAAAAACTGAAATCATCACTGAAAAAAGCTGCTGAAAGCACATCACCGTTAATAATCCCAAGCCCAATTTGCATTGCATCCTCACTACTCCATAGTAAATTACAAGTATTATTACCTGTTCTCTCAATAAATAAAATCATGTTGTACTTATCCGTACCAGATATCCCTTCAATTTCATATATATCTCCAAGGTTTTCACTTGGCTTTGCAAGATTAAATATTGGAGGTTCAGCTTTTTCATATGTTGAGATATATTCACTGTAAATATCTTCACCTGCAAACCAGACACCGCAGAAACAATCACCTTCTAATTCATAGACGGCTATTGCTACTCTTTCTTCATCCTGCAGAGCCCCAAAAATCATATTCCCCTCTTTCAGCATCACAGCTTTTATTTCTTCACCTATTGCATCCTGTGTCATAATATAAATATTGTCAGTTTTTTTCTCAAAAACTGTCGAAACCTGATAATCATCTCCGAAAGCAATATAGTCTCCGGAAAGGTCATCAAGAGCTGTTAAATTAACACTGTCTGTTTTTGAACAGTTCAAAAATGAAAGAAGAAGTAAAATAATAATTGAATAATGATAAATTTTCAAAACTCCTCCATTTATCTTTTATATTGTTAACAAGTATTAAAAATATTATAACTTGAAAATTATTAACTTTAGTAATATTATCAGCATTTTATTTAAATAAAAACATCAAAAATCAATACATTCACAGGAGGCAAATTTGAATTTATTACATTTGATTCTGACAGCAGAAGAAGGAGCTCAAGGTTCCTCAAATGCATTTGGTACTATTTTATCCTTTCTACCATTTATTGCTATATTTGTTATTTTTTACTTCCTTTTGATTTATCCTGAATCGAAGAAAAGAAAAAAACACCAGAAAATGGTTGAAGCACTGAAAAGAGATGATAAGGTGATAACAACCGGCGGAATATACGGCATAGTAAAAAATGTAAAAAAGGGCACTATTGTTGTAAAAATAGCTGACAGGGTAGATGTTGAAATTGATCGTTCTGCAGTTGTCAGAATAATCAACATGGAAGTGGAGAAGTCTGATTGAAAATTCTTCTCCTCGGTACTGATTTTTTCAGTATAACCATTGGCAAAGAAATTAAAAAATATATAATTGCAATACTGACAATCGCTGACATAAGATCAGGTAGAGGAATGAAACTAACACAATCACCTCTTGCTAAATGGGCAATTAATGAAGGTATCAAAGTTCTCAAGACCGACAATATTAAATCTGAAGAACTTGTAAGCTCAATAAAGAAACTCGAACCTGATCTTATTGTAGTTGCATCCTTTGGTTTGAAGATTCCTGAAAAACTAATAGATATTCCAAAATTCGGCGGTATTAATGTACATCCGTCACTTCTTCCTAAATACAGAGGTATGGCTCCGGTGACAAGAGCAATAATGAATGGGGAGAAAATAACAGGTGTAACAATTCACATCCTGGCAAAAAATATTGATGCAGGAGATATAATTTATCAGGAAACAGTTGATATATCAGACTTAGATGATGACAGTAGTTTAAAAATGAACCTTGCAGAAAAAGGAGGAAAAGCTGTTAAAATCCTTATTGATGATATTAAAAACGGGAACTTGAAGAGGAAGAAACAGAATAGCTCTGAAGTAACTTATGCACATTCAATAAAAAAAAAGGATAGATTGATTGATTGGACAAAAAAAACAGAAAATATTTTTAATCAGATAAGAGCTTTACATCCAAAACCTCTTGCTTATACTTTTTTTAAAAATTTAAACATTGAAATAATTGAAGTATTAAAAGGAAGAGATCGCTCTGAATTAACTGAGAAGGAAACAAATTTATCCCCTGGAACAGTTTTGAGAATAAAACCATTGGAAATTATAACACTGGATGGGACAATTATATTTAACTCTGTCAAGCCTGCTTCGAGAAAAACAATCACCGGAAGAGATCTTGTCAATGGATGTAGAATAATAACAGGTGACAGGTTCGGTTGATATGTGTGGTGTAATTGGTCTTATCAGCAAGGATGAAGTAATACTCAAAATCCTTGATGGATTGCTTGCAATTCAACATAGAGGTCAGGATGCAGCAGGTGCAATGACATTTGACGGGAATAAATTTCACTTAAAAAAAGGTAAATCTCGGGTCTTAGAAGTTTTCAATGAAAAAAATATAAAAAGACTGACAGGAAAAATTGGCATAGGGCATGTAAGATATCCTACAATCGGGTCAGGTTCAGGTGAAGATGCTCAACCTTTCTATATAAATGCTCCTTTTGGAATATCTATGGTTCACAACGGAAATGTCGCTAACTACAGAAATTTAAAAGAGGAACTCTACAAATCAAAACTACATATCAACACTTCATCAGATGTTGAGATCATTCTCAATATATTTGCAGAATCATTAAGAAATAAAGGAAAAGCAAATAGTGAAAGTATTTTTGCTACTGCTCTTGAAGTGATGAAAAAAGTTAAAGGAAGTTACTCGGTTGTCGGTTATATCGCAAAAATCGGAATGTTTGCTTTTAAAGATCCACACGGTATTAAACCACTCTGTATAGGTAAAAACGATGATAATATAATTATTGCATCAGAAAGTGTCGTATGCGATGTTCTTGAAATACCTCTTATAGGCGAAGTACAACCCGGAGAAGTTGTTTGGATCCCTGAGATAACAAAAGATATTATCAAAAAAAAAGTCATTGATAAAAAATATTCTCCCTGTTTATTTGAATGGGTTTACTTTGCAAGACCTGATTCGGTTATTCAGAATATCTCAGTATATGAAGCAAGATACAAAATGGGCTGTACAATAGCAGATGAGATTTCAAAGAAGGATCTAGATGCAGATGTAGTTATACCTGTGCCGGATACAGCACGAACAGCTGCACTCGCTATATCAGAAAAACTCAATATTCCATATAAGGAAGGATTAATAAAAAATCGGTATATCGGCAGAACATTTATTATGCCGGATATTAATCAAAGAGATTATTCACTGAAAAATAAGTTAAATCCAATAAGTTCTGAAATAAAAGGCAAAAAAGTTATACTCATCGATGATAGTATTGTAAGAGGATTAACTTCAAAAAAAATAATCTCTCTTGTCAGAAATGCAGGAGCAAAAAATATTATTTTCATTTCCACATCCCCTCCAATTAGATACCCCTGTGTCTTCGGAATAGATATGCAGACCAGAGATGAATTGGTTGCTCACAACAGATCAGTTGATGAAGTAAGAAAATTCATAAATGCTGATGAGCTCTATTATCTTTCAGTTGAAGGACTTATAAATTCAGTTAATTCCAAAGGAGATAACATATATTTCTGTGATGCATGTTTTACAAAGAATTATCCGGGAAAAATCACTGAAAAAGATTTAATAGCAATTGAAGAAGACAGAATAAGAGAGAAAGGCATACTAGATAAAAAACTTATCTCTCCACTCTTTACAAATTCTTAGAGCACTATCTATATATTCAGATATATTGGTTGTTTTTTTTGAATTAATTTTCTTCAGAAGTCCGGTTTCAAGTATTACATTAATCCCTTTATCGATAAAATCAAGTATATCCTCTTTAGTTTGTCCAGGGGTGTTCCCCATACCAGGAAGAAGGTGTTCGTCTTTTTCACCATTGATATTGTCATTGAGATGAACGGAACACAATCTTTTATAATAATTCTCATTAAGACTGTTAAATTTGATCCCCTGTATATTTAGATGACCCAAATCAAGGCATATTCCTGCTTCATTTTCTGAATATGAATCGATAATTGAAAGAATTTGTTCTGGTTCGGAAGTTATTCTTGGAGAAAAAAGATTTTCAATCAGAATTCTGATATCATAACCCCTGGCAAAATCAACAAGTTCATCCATTGATTTCCTTATAGTTTGAAGTTTCAAACTAAGACTGCAGTCTGAATATCCATCAGCATGAATAACAACATTTTTAGAGTTGAACCTTTCAGAAATTAATATTGCTTTTTCAATTTCTCTTAAGGACTTAACTCTTTCAAAATTATCAGGGTTAGAAATACATGCCCACATAGGTGCATGAAAAGAAATAACTTTAACTGATATTTCATTCAGAAGATCCTGAATTTTTTTAATTTCATCAAGATTGTCATAATCCCAATGAGGTTTTTCCATTCTCACTTCAATAAAACTAAAATCATATTCTGCCAGTATTTTTATAAACGTGAAAATATCAGTTTGCATACCAAGCATAGTTGATATTGCGATATTTTTTATGCTCTCATTTATACTTTGCACAGTATTATTTGTCTCCTGCAATACTTGTATATGCTTCTCTCGCTCTATAGGAACTTCTGACAAGTGGTCCTGATATAACAATCTTAATGCCTGACTCCTCCGCCATTGCTTTTATTTCTAAAAACTCATCGGGAGTAATATATTTAAAAACAGGTATATTATCAAGAGAAGGTCTTAAATACTGCCCCATAGTTAAAATTTCAACACCTGTATCTTTTATATCCTTAAATACTTTTTGTAATTCATTATTACTTTCTCCCAGTCCCAATATTAAACCTGTTTTAATTACAGAAAAAGATTTTTTTTTCGCTATTTCAAGAATTTTCAACGATCTGAAATAATCAGAACCAGGTCTTACCTTTCTGTAAAGAGATGGAACAGTTTCAATATTATGATTGAAAACTTCAGGCTTTTCTTCCATAACAACTCCAACCAAATTATATTCTCCATTAAAATCCGGTATGAGAACTTCAATTGTAATGTCAATCGAACTTTTCCTTATCTCCTTAATAACTTCTGCAAATATTTTAGCTCCTCCATCCGGAAGATCATCTCTTGTAACTGAAGTTATAACAACATGTTTCAAATCAATATCTCTGACAGCTTTTCCTATCCTTCTCGGTTCGTCTAAATCAACATCTTCTGGTTTACCTTTTTTAACTCCACAGAAAAGGCAATTCCTTGTACAGATATTTCCCAGTATTAAAAAAGTAACTGTCCTGGAGGAAAAACATTCATTCCTATTAGGGCATCTTGCTTCATGGCAAACTGTATGAAGTTTTTTTAAACCAAGATGCTTTGAAATAAAAATTGATTTTTTATCAAGTAAAGCATTTCTTTTAAGCCAATCTGGAAGTCTGAGATTGCATTCATTAAAGGATGTCATCTAACAAGGAGAATCTTATGTGTAGTTTTGTAATTTTCACTTACAGATTTATACAAAGCGGTAATAAAATATAATCCACAGGGAAGAATATTCAAATTTCTATCTTTTCCGTTCCAATAATAGTTATGATCCCCTGCCGTTTCAAATCCATTGTATATTGGACATATATCTCTTCCTGATATGTCAGTAATTGAAATTTCTAAATTTCCTTCTTTAATCAAATTCAATGAAATAGTTGTTCCATCCTGAAAGACAGGATTTGGAAATGTTCTGCTAATTTCAATGGGAGGAATAAATGTATCATTTTCGATATTATGATGCCCATTATCAAGGTAATTTATTAAATTATTTGTAAATTCTTCACCAAGTGCTGCAATCGAAGACAGATCGGCAGATATTAATGTGATATTGGAAGATCTCATAACCAGCCCGGTAGAAGATATTCTGCATATAGTATCCTCGCAGATGAAATCAATCACATTATTAACTTGTAAATTTCTCACTGAAAGCTGAAATTTACTTTCAAACAACCCAGAGACTGAATTTAACTCTCTGACAAAAATCAACCCCTTTTCATTCAATAAATGCTCTGCTTTACTGCAGTTGGTAAAACAATTCAAAGTGGAGGAACTAAGAAGAATTAATTTATACTGATTTGAAAAATCATATATCATATCAAGAAACTCTCTATTGAAATCCAATATACAGCTATGCTGGAGGTACAATATAATATATTCAATTGAATTTAAAGTGTTGGTATGTTCTGAATTTTTAAAATTTATAAAAGGGATGATAATATCATCTGGTCTTAAGAGATTTGAAATGTCCATAAGCTGTGCCCTGCATAATAATGTGGGATCGATATCAGCAACAACAATATATTTATATATTTCTTTAGAAGGTAAATAAAAAATGTGTACAAGGTTTTTCAACTTGACTTCAAGATCATTCATTTTGTACACAGGTTCGGCAATAAATAAACCGGTTCTATTTATTCTTATATCACCTGTAAGTATTGTTGGATCAAAAAAATTCAGTTCTATAATATTCTCTTCAAGTGATGGAAAATGTGTAATTTTCAAATATCTCTGATACTTAATGTTTAAAGATGGTTCATGAAAAACCTTGAAGGATACCAGAGAATCAGAGATTATATGTTCCACACTGTCCAATGTAAATGCTATAGGTATCTCAAATAAAAGAGTATCTATATTCTGTCCGGAAAATATCTGGAACTTTATCTGAAATACTGTATCCGGTTTCAGCTCAAGTGGAGGTATAACAGTAAAATTACCTCGATTCCTGTCTAAATCAATCACAAGGTTCTCAATGAGATATTTAGGTGACCTTATATAGTTAATACTGTCAGGATTTTCAGAAATTTCTTCAAATGAAAAAAGGATTACAGCCCTTTCCCCTTTTGAAATAATCCCATCTGAATTAGTATTTTCGAAGTTATCGAGAATTCCGAAGGACATATTCAATGTCTCTGCTTTAAGCGCAGAAGATATAAAAGAAAATGATAAGAAGAAAATGAGCACAGCACAGCCGATGGGCGGACTCGAACCGCCTACCTGCGCATTACGAATGCGCTGCTCTACCATCTGAGCTACATCGGCAAACATAATAGTTAATTATAATTTAATTTCAGAATTTAACAACTATAATTCAAAAATAATTATCTTACAGGTTGACATCCTTCAAGTGAAAAACTCATCCTTCTATGAATATGAAAATAAACACCTTTATAGTCTCTGTTATCTATATCTCTCCCCTCATTCTCTGCATATGGATGTATCCACCACTTTGGAGTTACATAAGCTCTGTAATAGTAATAATTGTCGATAAATAATCCTTCTCTATTCCTCTGACGGACATTCTGTGAGTACAATTCTCTTCTCTGGGCATTCAATCCTTCCATTGACAGAATTGTATCAATAATCGGATAAGGATCATTCTCATAGCCTTTAATATAAAAATCAGCAGCTGCACCCATCATGTGTTTCGATCTTGAAGAAACTTCAAAAGGATTTCCACCTCTTCCTTCAGGATCAATCCAGTTATAAAGTTCAGCTGCTATATAAACATTATGAACCGGACATCTGAACCCTGAATTAATTACAACTTTTCTTGAGAATTTATTCTGCAGCTCATTCATAAGTTCTATAAGTTCTGTGTTAATTCCGCAGCTTGGAAGACATTCTCCCTGGCAGTCTTCATACAGAACATTATCCCACAGCATTGCTCTATTCATTGAAGGATTCCCTTTGCATGTGAAATCCTCTTCACAAACTGCTTTTAGGAATTTTGACTGCTGATGTGATGAAAGGAAAATAAGATAAGTAGTCAATGAAACTATTATTTGAACAATCATAGTAAAATCATAATCTATTATTTTACATTAACAAAACCATTTTTACTTCTCAAAAAACATATTCTTTTCTTGTCACACTATTTTATTTATGATATACGAAAAAAATCAAAGGAGGAATTATGTTCTGGACAAAATATTATATACCAACAATGAAAGAAATACCTTCAGATGCTTCCATTCCAAGTCATAAATTGCTCTTGAAAGCAGGTTTTATCAGACAGGAAATATCAGGAGCATATACATATCTTCCACTTGGATTGAAGGTAATAAACAAGATAAAAAACATACTCATAGAGGAGATGGATGCAATAGGAGGAATCGAAATACTTGCACCGGCATTAGCTTCTAAGGATATTTGGGAAGCTACAGGGAGATGGGAAAATTTTGGTTCAGATATGTTCAAATTTAAAGATAGAAAAAATCGAGATCTCTGTCTTGCTCCCACACATGAAGAAATCATTGTAACTCTGATTAAAAATGACTTTAAATCATACAGAGATCTTCCGAAAACTATTTACCAGATACAGACTAAATTCAGAGATGAACCAAGACCAAGAAGCGGTATTATCAGGCTAAGACAGTTTTTTATGAAGGATTCGTACAGTTTTGACAGAAATGAAAAAGATCTCAATATTTCCTACAATAATCATAGGAAGGCGTACAAGAAAATATTCTCAAGAGCAGGTTTAAATTTTAGAATAGTCAAAGCTTCAACCGGATTAATGGGCGGTTCTGACTCAGAGGAATTCATGATAGCTACTGATTCCGGAGAAGATAGAATAATTCACTGTCAGAAATGTGGTTTAAGTTCTAACGTCGAAATTGTATCATCGAGGATAGATAAAATATCATTTCCTACATCTGAACTTAAAAAAGTAAACACTCCTGTTGGAGGTTCAGTTGAAGAAGTTTCTGCATTTCTCGATTATCCCGAGGATAGGATGATGAAAAGTCTGATATGGATAATAGATGACGAACCCGTATTTCTTTTATTAGTAGGAAATGATGAACTTTCTGAATCAAAAGTCGAAAATTTCCTCGGTTTCGGAAGACCTGCACATGCTGAAGAGATTATCAACATTACCGGTGCACCAGCCGGTTATGTCGGACCTATTGGAATAAAAGGAATTAAAATATATTCTGATATAAGACTTCAGGGTGGAAAAGGACTTGCAACAGGAGCCAATGAATATCATTACCACTATACAGGCGTTGAGTTAGACAGAGACTTCAAAATAGATAAATATCTGGATCTCAGACAGGTTAAGGACAATGAACTTTGCATTTCCTGCGGAGGAAAACTTATCATTGAAAAAGCAATTGAAGTTGGTCATATTTTCAAACTTATGGATAAGTACTCAAAAGCGCTAAATGTTCACTACACAGATGAACATGGTGAAGACAAATTAATTATCATGGGTAGCTATGGAATAGGTCTTGATAGGATAATGGCTTCCGCAATTGAACAGAATCATGATAAGGACGGTCTGATATGGCCTATCTCCATTGCCCCGTTTGAAGTTTTAATACTCCCTGTGAATATTACAGATGAAAAAACGAAAGAAGTATCTTTATCAATCTCAGATATGCTTAAAACTGAAAGAATTGATTTCATTCTCGATGACAGAGATGAAAGAGCTGGTGTTAAATTTAAAGATGCTGACCTGATAGGTATTCCTATCAGAATAACGATTGGCTCAAAAAATCTCAGTAAAGGAAAAATTGAGATAAGAAGAAGAGATACAGGAGAAACTGAACTTGTCACTATTGACAAAGCTCTTGAAACAATCAAAAGATTTCAACATGAACTTCATGGACTCTGTTCTGAAATAAATTAAATTATTAATATCTAGGCTTGATAAATTTATTTGTATCTATATAATTATCAGTTTTACTTTCTGGAATTTTAAAAGGTTTAAATAAAGGATAATTTATGGACTTATCAAATTTGCACCCATTGGAAAAAAAGTTTCTCAAGTTATTGAAAAAAAACGAAGTAATCTCTGAAGAGGAGGTAATTTCAAAAGGAATTCTCTCAGGAGAGCATGTCAGAGGAGTAATTGGCTGGTTAAAAGCAAGGGGAATGTTGAGAGAATTAAAGGTAGAAGATCAGCAGATTGCTGAACTGACTGAAATCGGAAAAAGATATTTAAAAGAAGGATTACCTTCCAGAAAAGTATGGCAATATCTCATAGCTGATTACAGAGATATATCTCAAATCCAAAATCAAACTGCCTTATCACAAAGTGAAGCCGGAAAATCTCTTGGTTTGTTCAAAAAGAACAATATGCTCATGTTTAAAGATAAAAAAGTAAAAATAAAAGATGAATTAAAGTCAGATGATTCTGATATTTTAGAACTTGAGCAAATTTTAAACTTGGCTGATGGAAAAAATATTTTAGTATCAGAATTAACTTCATATCCAAAAGAACTTCTTTTATAAAATGCTAAAAAAAGAGGTTCAGATTCAATTTTCAGACTTAAAGATCACAGAATTATTTATTACAAACTTTCTGATGAGGGAGAAAATATCCGTGAATATCTTTCCACTGCAAAGGATCAGCATGAAGAAATTGGCTTTCTAACAAAAAACATGCTGGAAGACAAAAGCTGGAAGGGAAAAAAATTCAGAAAATTCAATATTTCTCTTTCCCCAAAGCCAAGATTATCCGGCAGACTTCATCCATATGGCAGATTTCTTGACTCGGTCAGGAGTAAACTGACAGGTATGGGTTTTATTGAAATGAGAGGTCCGGTTGTAGAATCAGAATTTTATAACAGTGATCTCCTGTATATGCCTCAATTTCATCCGGCAAGAGATATTCATGATATCTATATCGTAAAGGAACCAAAAAAAGCATTCGATATTCCAAGAGATCTTCTTGAACGAGTTGCTGCTGCACATCGCGACGGAGGGCGGACAGGTTCTTCGGGATGGGGATATGAATTTGATATCGAGAAAACACATCAGATGATATTGAGAAGCCAGGGTACTGCAATCAGTGCGAGAACACTTTCACATAAGCCCAATGTTCCCGGTAAATATTTCGCCATTGCAAGGTGTTTCAGATATGATCAGATAGATGCAACACATGCTCCTGATTTTTTTCAGGTTGAAGGGATAGTAATTGAGGATAAGATTAATTTCAGGCATCTTTTAGGACTTCTTTCAAATTTTGCAAAGAACTTTTCAGGTGCAAAAAATATCAAATTTGTACCAAGTTATTTCCCCTTCACTGAACCTTCGGTTGAAGCTCATATCGAGCATCCCGAACTTGGATGGATTGAATTAGGAGGAGCTGGTATTTTCAGACCTGAAATCACAGAAACAGTAAATATTTCTTGCCCTGTTATAGCATGGGGACTTGGTCTTGACAGAATGGCGATGAATGCACTTAAGATAAATGATATAAGAGAACTTTTCACATCTGATTTAGAAACCATTAGGTGGACAAAGGTGGTGATTTAAATGCCAAAAATCAAAGTTAGCAAAACTGTTTTGAATAAATTCATCAACTTTAAAGGAGATATAAAAGAACTGCAGGATCTTGCCTGGCTTGCAAAAGCTGAAATTGCTCCAGGAAGTGAAGAAGATGATATAGTCCTTGATTTTGCAGATACAAACAGACCTGATCTGTGGTCTGTAGAAGGTTTTTCAAGACAGATAAATTTATTCAGAAATGGAAAGGAAGTGGATTACTCTTTCCTTGAAGATCAACCATCAGAATCTGCTAAAGTTTTTGTAGAGAATTCAGTTATGAATATCAGACCGTATATTGGAATGTTTTTATGTAAATTACCAAAAATAACAGATCCGTTTTTAAAGGATCTTATTCAGACCCAGGAAAAGCTCTCTGAAAATTACGGGAAAAAGAGAAAATTAGTCAGTATAGGTATATATCCTGCAGAAAATATTGAATTCCCTGTTTACTATAGAGCAACTGAACCGAAGTCAATAAGTTTCACTCCGCTGGGGTGTGAAAATAATATGACATTGGATCAGATAATAAAAGAACATCCTAAGGGTATTGAATATTCTCACATCCTTAAAGACAATGACCTATATCCGGTAATAATTGACAATATAGGTAATATTCTCTCATTTGCTCCTATTATAAATTCAATAAAAACCGGTGAAGTTAAAATAGGTGATACATATATAGCTGTAGAAGCAACAGGTATGACAAGAGACATAGTAGATATTGTTCTTGTAATTCTCGCTTTAAATTTGTATGAAAGAGGTGGAAAGATAACAAAAATGGAAGTAGTCGCTCCTCATGGTAAAACATTTGTTCATCCAATATCCGAAAGGAAGGAAATGAGTGTTTGTATTCCCCATGTTCAATCACTTCTCGGTAAGGAAGATCTTGGAATTGAAAAGATTTCCAATAGTTTAAAAAAGAATGGATATAAAATTAACCGCTGTAGCTCACAGGAAATATATGCTGAAGTTCCAATTTACAGATCAGATATTATGCATGAAGTTGACCTTATCGAAGACATTGCAATTGCAGTTGGATACAATGAGTTTTTGCCTTTACCACTTGAAGAATATACCCCGGGTGAATTATCTGATATTCAAAAAAATGCTGATATAGTACGGGATATTTCAATAGGTATGGGATTTGTTGAATACATGGGAAATATGCTTACATCAAAAGAAAAAATAAAAAAAATATGTGTAAATTTATCAGATCCCATTGAAATTTCTAACCCTATGACCAATGTATATGACTGCCTTAGAAATTTTCTTTTCCCCGGACTTATCAGTCTTGAAGCACATAACAGTAAAGCTTTATATCCGCATTTTGTTTTTGAGGCAGGGGAAATCATAAAAAAGATTGAAATTGAAAAAAACATTCATGCGGAATCATCAATTGCAGCAGCATATATGATTTGTCATCCCGAAGCAGGTTTTTCTGAGATGCATTCAGTACTTC
>CBDUTX010000010.1:0-20006 GCA_965370235.1 uncultured Desulfuromonadaceae bacterium
TACATGAAATAACTGTGCTCTTGAACTGTGAGTTTCAGAAGAGCCAATTGCCTGCATTTCGTTACCATCGATGTCAACTGGTATTACTCTGTAGATAACTTCCATTCCCGATTGCAGAGGAAATCTCGGATCCCTGTCAATAAAAGAGTCAGCAACAGGATTTCTCACATTACCTACAAGTATAAATTCATCATTATCCGGATCAAGTCTGTATATCCTGTACATCGATATGTTATCAGTGTTTTCAGGTATTTCCCAGAATATTAGCAGTGCGTCTCCTGCATCATCAGGAACATCTTCAACTAGAACACCGGAAGGTAAAAGGACAGCAGGAACGAGAACCACAGTAAATAATAATATTATAAATTTTCTCAAATTCTACTCCTCTATCAATTCGACAGTAGCCCTCGGTAAAAGGACTTCATTTCCGTCTTTAAGTTTTATTTTCACAACTCTGACAGAGGATTCGGTTTCTATCATCCGGGGTTCATGTGGAAGTTCCGAAACCTCACCGAGAATGCCAAAGTAAGGATCTCTGATAATTCTAACAGGAGTTCCTATTTCCATCAATCCGCTTTCAGAAACATCTATATCCTTTGAAGAGATTTCCTTTGAAAGAGGAATAATAACTTCAGGTCTCATAACACCTGCTCTTATCTGAGTAGCACCGTTAACCGAAGCAATCTGCCCTTTCTTTTCACAGAGGAGATCAAAAGTCTTCTTAGCCATTGACATCTTGCCAAAACCTTCGGTAACTACAAGAGTCAATCCGATTTTTTCATGTCCTGTTATCGCAACTCCAATATCGTATCCGATGAATTTTTTAAGATCGGCATCATCGATCCCGCCGACAACCACAGCTTTAGCACCAACTTCAATTGCATGTTTCAGTGCATCTGCGGTACAAAAAGAACCTCCTATGAGAACCTTTCCTGCACATTCCTCTGTTATATGCTCTTTTGTCAATTCTTCATCAGGACTGCTGACAACAGGAAGAATTTCTCCCCTCGTCTCACCACAGACACCAAATATTCCCTGGATAAAGGTGCACAATGTCTCTACTATAACACCTTCTTCCGGAATTATTTCCACTATCTTCCCATCGATATATGCATCTCTTTCAACAGGCTGAGGAGGTGCACGAAGAATTGCCTGCCCTGTAATGTCCGATACATTTTCTATACTTCCATTGATCGGAGATCTCACAGAAGCTTTAAAAAGACCGAGAAGACCTTTTGTCTCAGCAAGCAACTGTCCTTTTTTAATCTTCGAACCAAGTTCAACTTTGAGGTTTTCCTTTACATCACTGGGGTGACATCCAAGTTTTCCTGCAAGATTAAGTGGAAACACACTGCCAGGAAGATCTGTTCTTGCGACAATATCTTCGGCTTTAACCTCGGTTCCTAACTCATCTATCATCACCTGCCCTTTAAGTGGTAGTCTTCTCTCCTTCCTGAGGATTGTACGGGCAGTAACTTTTAATCCGGGTGTATATGCGTGTGCCATTATTTCCTCTCAGGGTAGATGTTTAAAGCTTTATTCCAATCATTCAATTTCCGTATCCTGTCCTCGTCCCTATGAGGAAGTGCAAATGGTCTTCTTCCTCTTGTATCAACGATAAGACCGACTACCCCTCCTTCAAGTTCCGTTTCAAGAGATTTCCCAAATCCTGCTCCGATATCAAAATTCTTAACAGGTGTTATCTCAGCTTTAATTTTCTTCCCAACCTCAAGGGGTATAAGTTTCAAAGTTCCAACAGGAATTATCTCTTCCCTTCCACCTGAAAATTTGATTGTGATACAGGGTGCTCCTTCTTTTTTTCTCTTTTTCTCCACGGGAGCTATACATAATCCGAGTTTAATCAGACAGTCGTTATCAAAAACTTCAGTTGCAGCCTGAGGATGAACTGTCGAAAGAACACCGAGGTGAGGCATCATAAAAATCGAATCAACTGCAAGCATTGTTATCCCTTCAGGTAAGAATGCATCGATCACCATCAAAGCAGATTGAACCCTTCTCGGGGCATGGGACAGGGTTCCTCCGGATCCAATTAACATATTCAGGTTCATCATGTTTACAAGAGTCTCTCCTGTTGAAACCTGATCAAATGCATCTGCAATAGTTCTCTCCTGCTGTACGCCCTTCAAACCCACAGCCATGTACTTGTGCTGCACAAATGCAAGTCTTAAAGCCTCTCTTGCAATTGCCTGTTCAACTTTCAATTCTTTAAGAGTTTGAGGAATTGTCGTAGGTCTTATCATCTTATTCCTTATGCTGTTTCTTAATTCTTTCTCGTCGAGATGAAAAGGAATCCATCTTAATATATTGTCCAATCCTGCTTCTGCCATAACATTTGAAATCGAATAGGACATACCAAGATTAGCTGAAACAGTTCTGTTGAAAACAGTTTTTTTTTCTGTCCTTTCTTCAGATTTATCTTCAAATACACTGAAGATATCTGTTGTCGCTCCTCCGATATCAACTCCGACAACTTCAATGTCTTCCTGTTTTGCAACTGTTTCAATTAAAAGACCGACAGCTCCGGGAGTAGGCATTATATTCACATCTGTCCAGGACATCAGTTTTTTATAACCAGGTGCCTGAGCCATTACATGCTCCATGAACAAATCGTGGATCTTATCCCTTGCAGGTTTCAGATTCTCCCTCTCAAGGACAGGTCTCAGGTTATCAACTATAAAGAGATCTGTTTCTCCTTCAAGTCTTTCCTTGACCATTCCTCTGGCTTCCTTGTTTCCTGCAAAGATCACCGGAAGATTGTAAGTAGAGCCAAATCTCGGTTTCGGGTCTGCTGCTGCTATCAACTCTGCAAGCTCTGCAACATGCTTCGTTGTACCTCCGTCAATACCGCCGGAAAGCAATATCATGTCAGGTCTGAGATTTCTTATCCTCTCTATACGTTCATGAGGTAATCTCTTATCATTTGTTGCAATTACATCCATTACAATCGAACCTGCTCCAAGTGCAGCTCTCTCTGCAGATTCAGCCGTCATATTCTTGACAACTCCTGCAACCATCATCTGAAGACCACCTCCGGCAGAAGAAGTCGAGATATAAAGGTCAACTCCATCGGAATCTGATTTCTCTTTGATGACTTTATCATCTTCGAGGATTTTCCTTTTTGTCAGTTCTTCAACTTCTTTAACAGAATTTAATACACCAATTGTAACATCCTCAAAGGGTGCTTCAACAGTAGTTGGCGCTTCACCACGTACAATCAGACGGTATCTGCCGGCTTTCTCATCATACTTAATGAGAATTGCCTTTGTCGTAGTGGAGCCACAGTCAGTTGCCAGAATTGTCTTGATCTGTTCCTTTGGCTTCATCACTCCTCCTTTTCCACCAGCCGAAGATTTTTTTATGTTTTCTTTTATCCAAGTTTTTTTCTTTATCTCTTTCTTCTTTTAATTTCTTTGTAAAACTTGCATCTTCTTCCTCGATTGTCTGAATTAATAATTCAACATTAGCCCTATCCTCAAACATCATCTGCAAGCGTCCGTAAATTTCAGTTGGATATACTATCTGAGCAAGCGGATTAAAAAATATCATAGCCTGACTGCCGATAAAACTTAAAGGCTTAATACTTTCAAGGAACATTATCGCAGGAACTGTCAATTGCCTTTTAACAACTTCGTCGGCAATTTTCTTCATCAACTTCTTTTTATCCTCCTCCGTCAATTCATCCTCTTCAATTAATCCCTCTGTGGGATTTGCAAAAATATTCTGCCACCATTTATTAGTGTTCATACTTAACCTTCAAATCTCTCGCTGCTCTTGCTTGATCAAGACGTGAGACAGGAGTCTTTTCCGGAGAAGCAAGTAAAATTTCAGGATTATCTCTCGATAATATATCAATTTCCTTCATCACTTCTACAAATCTATCGAGAGTTTCCTTCGACTCTGTCTCTGTAGGTTCAATCATCAAAGCTTCACTAACAATTAATGGAAAATAAATTGTCGGAGCATGAAATCCTCTGTCAAGAATCGCCTTTGCAATATCGAGAGTTCTCACTCCTCTTTCTTTCTGATTGTCTCCGGAGAAAACAACTTCATGCATACAGATATTATCGTAAGGTAATTTGTATATGTCTTTTAATAATATTCTTATATAGTTCGCATTAATAATAGCTGCCTTTGAAACTTCCTTAAGACCGTTCAAACCAAGCCTTTTAATATATGAATAAGCTTTAACAATAACACCAAAATTACCATAAAAAGAATGTACCTGACCAATCGAATCGTCAAGATCGAAATTAAGAAACCACCTTCCGTCTTTAGATGATACAACAGGTGTTGGAAGAAAAGCTCTCAACTCTTCTTTAACACCAAGTCCTCCGCCTCCGGGTCCTCCTCCACCATGTGGAGTTGCAAAAGTCTTATGAAGATTGAAATGAACCATATCCACACCAAGGGAAGCCGGTTTAAACAGACCAAGCAGTGGATTAAGATTTGCTCCATCCATGTAAACAAGACCACCTTTAGAGTGGACAATTTCACAAATCTGTTTAAGGTTTTTCTCATAAAGACCGAGTGTGTTCGGATTTGTAACCATTAATCCAGCCGTATTTTCATCGATAACTTCAACAAGTGATTTTACATCCATAATACCGTTGTCATTTGTCGGGATCTTTAATACTTTGAATCCGGCAAGCATACTGCTCGAAGGATTTGTTCCATGAGCTGAATCGGGAACTAAAATATATTTTCTAGGATTTCCTCTTTTTTCAAGGAAAGCTCGCAGGATCAGGATACCTACAAGTTCGCTATGAGCGCCTGCAACCGGCTGAAGACTAACTGCAGGAAATCCGGTCAATTTTCCGAGAACATCCTGTGTCTCCCCAATTATCTGAAGAGCTCCCTGAATGCTATCCTCCGGCTGATAAGGGTGTAACTTTGCAAATCCAGGTAAAGATGCAATATCTTCGTTGACCTTTGGATTGTATTTCATTGTACAGGAACCAAGAGGGTAAAAATCTTTATCTACATGATAATTTAAATTTGACAGTTTTATAAAGTGTCTGACAGCAGTCGGTTCTCCCGGAGTCGGAATATCCGGTTTCTCCTTTCTTATATAATGCTCAGGTAATAGATCTTTAAGTGTTATATCAACATCCTCAGTGTAGTTCTCGTCATTACCCTGAGAAACATCAAATAACAACGGTTCTGGCATTATTTCTCCTTCACATTTACAGATATATTACAACCTTTCAATATAAATGAAGTATACTTTAACATATTATATGTATATATCAACTTTCAAATCAATTAATAAAGATAATTAAAGTGAACCCTAAAATTGCAAGAGCGACAAGAAGTATAAAACCATATAACCCGCTTTTATTACGACACAGTAATAATGCATAAAAAGCTTTTGCAATATTATTGAAGCTGGCAGCGATTATAATTGAAATTGCTCCAACACTGTAATTAAAAAATCTTCCTACATTTTGAGTAATACCAAGAATAAAGGGATCAATTTCCGTCAAACCCATCAATCCTGCCAGAGTGTAAACCCCTTTTGATCCGAGATATGTGGAAACAAGTTTCGTTACGACAATTGTAATGATAAAAAGAATAGCAAATAGGAAAGCAAATTTTATCTCAAGCGGATTCGTTACATTTACTTCTTCCTTAAACTTATAATTTCTATCCCTTCTTCTTAAGGACCAGATCAATCCAATGGTCAAGCCAAGCAATCCTATTGTTATAAAAGGTAACGCTATATATCCTGCTAATTCTTTATTAAAAATACAAACAAGTACCAATACTCTGAGATACATTATCGAAGAGGATACAAGCATTGCACCGCTGTACAGAAAGTGATGCTGCGTGTTACGGGACTTTCTCGACAGAACTATAGTTGTCATAGTGGAAGAATAGATGCCTCCTAAAATTGCTGAAATCAAAATACTGTGTGCGGATTTGGTCTTTCGCTGAAGTATATAACTTCCATAAGAAATACCTGAAACAGCAACAACTACAAGCCATGTTCTAAAGGGATTTATTTCAAATTGAGTGAAGTTCTTATTTGGTGCAATCGGGAGTATAACAAGAAGAAGCAGAAGAAATTTAGTCAGTGTTATCATTTCTTCTCTTGAAACTTTTTTTCCAAATTTTGCAAGAGTCGGTTTCATCTCAAGAAGGAAAACAGTTATCACAATCAAAGTTGTCGCTACCCAGAAAGAACCTGTAGAAACAATCCCTCCTACAAGATAGACTACTAATCCTGCCAATTCCGTAGTAAATCCAGGTACACCCTGTGCAAATTTTCTAAAATATGACAGTGCCATAAGAGCACCTATTACAAAAAATCCAATTATAAAAGGTATGAAATTTCCTCTGGAAACATAAATCAGCCCATAGCCCAAAAGACCGAGAAGAGGAAATGTTCTTATCCCTCCAAAATAATATATACCTGTGGAACTTCTTTCACCCTCTCTCCCCAAACCAACAACAAATGAAAGAAATAAAGTAACAAGAATTTTTATTCCTTCTTCAGGAAAATAAATCTGTATTTGTTCTAAAAACATAAAAAATATAATACTTCACATATATAAATAAAACAAATTATTATAAATATAAATAAGTTATAAGTTGCATGTAACAAGTTTCAAGTTATAAAATTAATATTCTCTTACTCTGTGGTCTCTATCTTCCTCCATCTTCACCACAACTTCACTCAGGTAGCTAAGTTGGGCTTTGCTCTCACTTCGTTCTCGGACAGGTCATGACCTGTTTCTACATATATTGTTCTTTGTTTTCTCTGTGTTTATCATAAATTGATAAAGTTTTTTGCGAAGCAAAAGATTTTATCATTCTTGTTAATCTGAGGGGTTGAGTAGGGAATCCTGTTGATCCTGTAAATCCTGTCAAATATTCTTCTGGGTTGGGAGGTTATTACATTGAATTTACCTTCTAAAATCTTAAATCGTTGATCGGTGTTCGATATTCAATTGTGTTCTATTCTTCTGGGTTGGGTAAGATTCTGTCTAAATATCTTTCATTTTATTTTTTAGGTATCTTATCATATCCCTATACTTCGCAGCTTTTTCAAATTCAAGGTTTTCAGCAGAATTTTTCATCATGCTCTTAAGTCCGACAATTCTTTCCATCATTTCAATTTTAGTTAAATTGTCAAAAGTTTTATCTTCGAGATATGTTTTATCCTTCTTTTCACTTACTTCAGCAATGGCTGTTGCAGTCATTATCTCTTCTTTTGTTTTAACAATTGATCTCGGTTCAATTTTGAATTGAATATTATAAGCGATCTGTTTTTTTCTTCTCCTTGCAGTTTCCTCTATTGCTCTTTCCATAGATTTTGTTATTGTGTCGGCAAAGAATATCACTTTCCCGCATAAATTCCTTGCAGCTCTCCCTGCTGTCTGGATAAGAGAAGTCGCACTTCTTAAAAATCCTTCCCTGTCAGCATCAAGAATTATCACAAGTGCAACTTCAGGCAAATCAAGACCTTCCCTGAGCAAATTTACTCCAACGAGAACATCAAATTTTCCAAGTCTCAAATTCCTCAAAATTACCACTCTGTCGAGAGATTTTATCTCTGAGTGAAGATAGGTGACATTGATTCCTTCTTCATGCAGGAAATCAGCAAGTTCTTCTGCCATTTTTTTTGTCAAAGTAGTTATGAGAACTCTCTTGTTTTCTTCAACCATTCCTCTCACCTCGGAGAGAATACTGTCAATCTGTCCTTCCCTGGGCCAAACCTCTATCTGAGGATCAATTAATCCTGTAGGACGTGAAATCTGTTCAACAACATTTGTCTTTCCCGCTCTGGTCTTTTCATATTCAGAGGGAGTTGCAGACATATAGACTACCTGCCCCAACAAATCCTCAAATTCTTCAAATTTCAGTGGTCTGTTATCAAGCGCTGACGGAAGTCTGAAACCAAAATCAATCAAACTTTGTTTTCTTGATCTATCTCCGTGTTCCATTGCTCTGACCTGTGGAATTGAAGCATGCGACTCATCAATAATAGTGATAAAATCATCAGGAAAATAATCAATAAGACAATAGGGTCTTGAACCGGGTGGTCTTCCTGACATATGCCTTGAATAATTTTCAATGCCATGGCAGTAACCAAAGTTCTCAATCATCTCGATATCACTATGTGTTCTCTGTTCCAATCTCTGTGCTTCGACAAGTCTGTTTTCACTGTTAAAATATTCAACTCTCTTTTTTAACTCCTCCTCGATATTTTCCACAGCTCTGTCAATACTACTTTGAGATATCAGATAATGTCTTGCCGGGAAAATTAAAACTTTATTTAAAATTTCAAGTTTTCTGTAATCCGGAAGTGAAATTCTTGTTATACATTCAATCTGATCACCAAAGAACTCAATTCTAAGAGCTATTTTGTTGTCATAAGCCGGATAAATTTCCATAATATCACCTTTTAACCTGAAATTTCCGGGAGAAACATCCAGATCATTTCTTGTATAGTGAATAGTTACAAGTTTTCTCGAAAGTTCCTGAGGTGAAATGTTTTTATTACTGTTCAGTTCAACAGAACCCTTCCTGAATAATTCAGGTGATCCGATATTATAAATACAGGATACCGAAGCAACAATGAGCACATCTCTTCTTGAAAGAATCGATGTTGTTGCTTTTAATCTAAGTTGGTTTATTATCTCATTTACCTTTGCATCTTTGGAAATATAAGTATCTGTCTGGGGGAGATAGGCTTCCGGCTGATAGTAATCATAATAACTAATAAAAAATTCCACAGCATTGTTAGGAAATAGAGATGCAAATTCAGCATATAATTGAGCAGCGAGTGTTTTATTGTGGGACATAACAAGAGTCGGTCTGTTCACATTTTCAATTACCGAAGCTAAAGTAAAAGTTTTACCCGATCCTGTAACACCAAGGAGAACCTGCTCTTTAACATTATTTAACAAACCATCTGTCAATACTTCAATTGCTTGAGGCTGGTCTCCCGCGGGTGTTAAATCACTTATCAGCTTAAATTCCATACTTTCTTTGTCTGATTAACCATTCTGAGATCAGAAAAATACACAATATCAAGCCAAATAACCAATACTCCCAGATATTCCTTTTTTCAAAACTTATCTCTTTAAAACTTTCTATCTCATTATAATACTCACAAAATGAATCAAGGAAGATAGTGTCACAATTAACCGGAAAAATATTTTCATCTTCAAGAACAACAAATTCAAGATAGTCAATAATTTCAGCATCACTTGCTACCAATTTGTATTTCCCTGCCGTTAAATTGGAAATCAATATATAATGCTGATCTTCATAAGACATCGATATCTGAAGTGAATCCAGTAGAGTATCATCTTTAAACAGACGAACAACGGGAAAAGAATTTGAATATATCCAGAAATCCAATATTTCATTTTCATAAAAATCTTCTTTCTGAGAATAAATTGATATTTGTTTTATTAGAACACTTCTCGCCCAATTATTAATATTTACAAGTAAAGAGTCTGTCATTTTCTCATCGTCCGATCCATTCCAGTTTTCAATAACAGAATATGGAATTTTCATTTGATAGATGTTTTTTAAGTAAGACATCGTCATCCATGGGTTATATGAGACTGAAGCGAGAATTTTTTCATAATTATCTTCAACAACAGCATATTCCGAGTAAAGATGTTTTGATTTAGCCCATGAGATAACAGGATGGTTATCTCCAATATCACTTATATGAATTTCTGCTCTATCTATGTTTAATTCTCCCTCGCCCTGTACGAACCAAATTATCAATACAGGTTTATTCCATTTCTGAAAACTTTCATCAAAAAATATCAAAGGGTTATTTTCCCCGATATAATAAATTATATCTGCATATGAATACAAAAAGGAAACACTTACACCATCTGTTTTATTTGTAAAATGAAGATAGTTGTCAGCTTTTACATATCCTTCAAGATCAATACGAGAATCTTTGGATATTATTCTTCGTAATATTCCAATTGTTGGAGTAATATTTTCTGAATATATCAATAAATTAAGTTTTTCATCTTCAACATTATATACAAATTGAAGACTGTCTCCTCTGTCAGTTAAAATACTTATTAAATTATTCCCAGGCTTATTCGGATATATTTTCAGAGAATGAACTAACTTTGAAAAGGGCTGAAATTCCAGTGTTTCACATAAATAAAAACTATTATTTACATAAGATGATAAGACAATGCTATCTGAAAACTCCCCTCTGTTCTCCAATCCGATTTTCACATTCCCTGTTTCTTCCGGAAATAAGTGCTTGTTTCCGCCAATTATACTTACAGAGATGTTCTCTTTCTCTCTTTCTGATATAAAAACAATTACCCTGTCATCAACAAGATTCAAAAGAGCAACATTTGAGCGATCAAAACCAGTCCCATCAAAAAAATACACAACTCTCCCTGGTAAGTTATCATAAGTGCTGAAAATATTTATAATACTCTTACCTATATCTGTACATTCTGTTATCTGAGAAGAATCTTTCAAAGATAAAAATGAATCCCCCGATAATAAGTATATGTCTTGCTCACTTATCTTATCAATAGGAAGTTTATAAGATAAACCTTTTAAAAAACAATTAGCATCAATAAAGATAACATTTCTTTTCTCTCTTACTTCTTGTCTATAAAGAAAAAATGAAGGAAAAAATAGAGTGAATACAATCATAAAAACCGAACAGAATCTAAGAGCAGCACAGATACTGAACTTTCTGTAAGCGATGTATGTAATGATAAAAGTTATTGCAAGGACAAGGAAGACTTTTAAAATCATATACCAATCAAGTTCAAAATATTTATAATCTCATCTCCTGCATCTTCTGACCGGTCAGATGGTAAGTTTATCTTTGAACTGTCTGAAATAATTTCTATCTCAATTTCCCCTATCTTTATAAATGTATTTTCATTTTCCTCTATCAAACGAATAATATAAGTATCCGGTAATAATAATTCCAGATCAACAGAATGATTTTGAACTGAATTAAAATATCTCAGCTCTCCCTCTTTATCTGCAATGAAGACATATGAGTTTTCTACAGAATCAGGAATAAATATATTTATATTTTTTACATAATTACACTCAGGCTTATTAAGTATAGTATGTCTTAAACCACTCATCACATTTCCTTCGATATCCCTAAATCCAAATATTGCAAGATAGTACAGATCATTGTTCATAATTTCAGAATTCATTGTGTCAACTCTCAGGACAAATTCAGTAAAAGATGAATCGTGCTCCCACCAGGAGTTTAAATCAATATCAGGTAATATCTGATAATTGTCGAAAATCAATTCTGTATCCAAAGGTTCTGAAAACTTAATAAAAACAAGTGTATCGTTATTCTCTTTTATTAAGCCTTCTGTCGGTATTATATTGACAATTACAGGTGCAGTAGTATCATGTGCAAGTGTACCTTTGAAATTCTTACTTACAGGCTTTATGAGGTTTCCTGCCATATCAGTTACACTGTCAATTGTAAGAATATAACTGACAGTGTCCATTTTAAAAGTGGTCAGATGTGCTATCGTCAGATCCTCCGACAGAACAACAGTAATAATTTTTAATGTTTCTCCTGTTTCAGTTGAAATAATCGAGAAATAATTATTGTCCGAAAAGGAATTTTCCAACATCTTTTCAGAAAAAAAACAATCAACATGAGTTCTATCCACTGCCACTGCACCGGATAATTTAGGAGACCATCTGTCGGGGCTTGTTGGAAGACCTTTTTTACCACAGCCTGAAATCGTGATTGTCAGTAAAATAATTAAAAAACTTATAGATGATTTTTTGTTCATATTTTTGACCTTATTAAAAATTCTAAAGTCCAAGCACCAGTGTTGACAATGTTATTACTATTGTTCCTATGATACTTCTGAAGAGGAAAAAGATCAGAAAAATAAGAAATATTCCGGGAAACATACCCATTTTGACAAAGATATCTCCAACTTTATCTCCAAGAAAAGGACTTATCAGTTTTGAGCCGTCCAGAGGCGGAACAGGTATTAAATTTATAACCATCAACAAAATATTTATTATCACAAAAATTTGAAGAAAATCAAATATTGTTCTTATTGGAAATTGTAAGCCAAGATTTGATAGAACAAGAAAAATTCTGAAAATTAAGCCGGCAAGAAGAGCTAAGAGTAAATTTGAAAGAGGTCCTGCACCTGCTACAATAGCCATATCCCATTTTGGATTTTTAAACCGTGCAGAATTTACAGGAACAGGCTTTGCACCTCCAAAAATAATTGTAGAGCCCGATATAATCAGAAGTAAAGGTACCACTATGCTCATCATCGGATCGATATGAGGTATTGGATTCAGAGTCAACCGTCCGGCATCTTTTGCAGTAGGATCTCCCCTCCAAAGCGCAGCAAGACCATGACAAATTTCATGAATTATTACTGAAAAAATCAATACAATTATCTGTATTGTTATCAAAGATGCTGATGTATTCATTTTAAATCAGGATAAAGGATAATTTTTAAAAAATAATTGGTTTTAATACTTTGTTTATACATATTTTAATCAAATATCATATTAAAAAATCATTTCAAAACTTGACATACTGACATTGTTTGAGGATAATTGAAATTCAACGGCGGCATAGCTCAGTTGGTTAGAGCAGTGGAATCATAATCCACGTGTCCGGGGTTCGAATCCCTGTGCCGCCAAAAATCACAATTCTCTTTTTATTTCCACTTTTTCAGTACACTCTATAATATCACCTTCGGAAATTTCTTTTAATCCATCTATACCAATACCACATTCAAAATTTGATCCTACTTTTTTAACATCGTCTTTAAATCTTTTTAAAGAAGTGATCTTGCCTTCGTGAATTATTTCTTTTTCATGTTTAACTCTTGCTCTAAATCCCCGTCTGATCTCTCCTTCAAAAACATAAGATCCACAGACCAAACCGATTTTCGGTACAGTAAAAACATGTCTTATTTCAGCTTTTCCAACTATAATTTCTTCAATATCAGGTTTAAGAAGTCCGCTCATCGCTTTCTTTACCGAATCAATAGCTTCAAAGATGATATTGTAGTTTCTAACATCTACACCTCTTGCATTAGCTAATTTTGAAGCTTCCGGTCTTGTCCCGACATTATATGCTAAAACTATTGCTTTGGAAGATTGAGCAAGTAAAACATCATTTTCAGTAACAGGTCCTATAGCTTTGTGAATTATTGCAAGTTTAACTTCATCCTGAGGAAATCTGCTCAAACCATCAGAAAGAGCTTCAAGAGATCCACCGACATCACACTTTAAAACTATATTCAAAGTGCTGACAATTCCGGATTCCAATGCAATTTTAAAATTTTCAAGAGAGTATTGATTTATTCTACTCATGTGTTCTTTACTGACAAGATTTCTTTTTCTTGCTATTTCCTTTGCTTTTCTTTCTTCATTTACAACTATAAAGCTGTCTCCAACTTCCGGAAGTCTGTCAAATCCCATAATTTTCACCGGTTGAGATGGACATGCAAATTCAATTTTCTCATCCCATTCGTTGAACATCGCTTTTACCTTTCCATAAACACTTCCGGAGATAAAAGGGTCTCCAATTTTCAGAGTACCTTCGGTTATAAGAACATCTGCAATCATTCCTCTTCCTTTTTCAACCGAAGCTTCAATAACAGCACCTTTTGCTTTATCACCAAAAGAAGTATCCAGATCCATCATTTCCGCTTCTAATAAAATTGCATTGAGAAGATTAGAAATACCTTCTCCTGTTTTAGCAGAAATTTTAACACTTTGAACACTTCCGCCAAAATCTTCAACCATTATTTTATATTCAAGTAATCCCTGCTTCACTTTTTCAGGATTTGCATTAATCAAATCCATTTTATTTATTGCTACTATTATTGGAATCCCAGCAGCTCTTACATGATCTATGGCTTCTATAGTCTGAGGCATAACTCCATCATCAGCAGCAACAACAAGAACACAGATGTCAGTAAGTTGTGCTCCTCTTGCTCTCATTGCTGTAAATAATTCATGTCCGGGAGTATCTAAAAAAGTAATGGAATTATCTTTATGTATTATTTCATATGCATTGATATGCTGAGTAATCAAACCTATTTCCTGTTGAGCAACTTTTGATCTTCTGATATAATCAAGAAGGGAGGTTTTTCCGTGATCTACATGCCCCATTACAGAAACTACAGGTGATCTCTTCCTGACATCTTTTTTTTCTCTTTCTTCAAAATCTTCATCTAAAAGTTCAGTTCCCCATTCAGGGAGAAGTGCAACATCATATCCAAATTCATCTGCAACTGACGGTATCATGTCTAAATCCAATCTCTGATTGATTGTAACAAGCAATCCGAGAGAAAGACATTCTGAAATCACTTCATTTGGTGTGATTTCAAGTCTTTCAGAGAGTTCTGCAACAGAAAT
The DNA here is from genome assembly GCA_965370235.1 of uncultured Desulfuromonadaceae bacterium. GTDB lineage: Bacteria > SDB-A > SDB-A > SDB-A > SDB-A > CBDUTX01. The sequence goes on from CBDUTX010000010.1 coordinate 14,413, forward strand.
ATATTCACTGACCCTTAATATTCTTTTTTCTTCTTCTTCAATTGTAACATCTGTTTCTTTATCAATTTTTTTCCTCTTTCTTTTATCTCCTGAACGAATACTTTGAAGAATTTGTTTTACTTTCATATTAACTTTTTCTTTATCAATTTTTTTCTTTCTCTTTTTCAATTTCTTATTATCTTTTTTCTTTTTACTTTTTGTTTTTGATATTTCACTTAAGTGTTTTTTCTTTTCCTCTTCTCTTCTTGCTGCTTCTCTTCCTTCTTCAAATTTTTTATTAACATCATTTTCCATATCTACTGTCATAGTGCTCATATGACTTTTAACTTCATATTCTAATTCCCGGAGTAAGTTAACCAATGCTGCAGATGTTAATCCATATTTTTTTGCTGACTGATATATTCTTTTATTCGCCATTTAATCTCCCAAGACAATAATTCATCCGTTTATTGTAAGTGTTACTTTATATCAGAAATTTCACTAATATCTTCAATTGATTTTCTGATAATTTCAATATCTTCTTCTTTAATTCCTTTAATACTCAGGATTTCTTCATCACTTGCTTCAAATAATTGTAGAACATTTTCATATACTTTAGAAAGTTTATTTAATTTTCTTTTTGGAATATTTTTCATGTTCTTTACTTCAAGTTTTTGATACAGTTCTTTTTTTCTCTTCTTTTTACTTTCTGTTATGCTGTAAATATCAATTTTCCATCCTGTTAACTTGCTTGCTAATCTTGCATTCTGTCCATCCTTACCTATTGCAAGAGACAGCTGCTCATCGTTAACTGTCACCGTAGCAGTTTTTTCTTTTTCATCAAGAACTATCTTTTCAATAACTGCAGGAGATAAAGCTCTTGTTATGAAAACTTCAACTTCCTGAGACCAGAGAACAATATCAATTTTCTCTCCATTCAATTCCTTGACAATTGACTGAACCCTAATTCCCTTCATCCCCACACAGGCTCCAACAGGATCGATCCTATCATCTTTTGACCATACTGCAACTTTTGATCTTCTTCCAGGATCTCTTGCTACTGACATAATCTCAATAATTCCATCATAAATTTCCGGTACTTCATTTTGGAAAAGTTTAATTAGAAAATCATTATGAGAACGGGAAAGAACGATATATGGCAACTTACCCTTTTCCTGAATACCTATTACAATTGCCTTAATTCTCTGTCCCTGATGCCATCTTTCAGAAGAAATCTGCTCTTTATATAAAAGCATTCCCTCGGCTCTTCCAAGATCAATAATTATCGCTGATTTACCAACTTGCTGAACCTGACCGGTTACTATATCACCTATCTTATCATTAAACTCATCAAGAACTCTTTCCTTTTCCGCTTCTCTAATTTTTTGACCAAGTAAAGTTCTGATATTTAATATGGTTCCCCTGCTCAATTCATCTAAATCAAGTTCTTTTTTTACTGTATCTCCTAACTCAGATGTTGGAATGATATTTCTGGATTCTTCAATGGATATTTCAAGATCCGGTTCTTCAACAATTTCAACAACTTCAAGTTCAATGGTTGCAGTTATATTACCTTTATTGCCTATACTAACTTCAACTCCATCAACTCTGCCATGTACTTTCTCAAAAGCTGCCTGAAGTGTTTCTTCCAAACTTTTCATTATTATATCTTCATCTATATCTCTCTCTATAGCTATTTCTTGAAGGGTATCTATTATTTCTTCATCAAAATTCACATTTCCTCCTTTTATACATAATAAGGGTATAAAAACCCGATTGTGGTATTTAACATATAATTTTATAAATTTCAACTTAACATTAATTTTAATAATTTTAAATATTAATCTGAAATTTTATTACTCATATGAAAAATAAAAATAATTTATCAAAAATAAAAAAAAATAATATTGCTCTTGTCAATCATTAAATTTGACATTAAATTAAATAAGTGTTAAACAAAAATTCTTAAATTAAAAAGAATTGAAAGAGTAAATGTCAAAAAGGAGGATTTCATATGACAAAAAGACTCTCAGCGTTATTGGTTCTTGCTTTATTTGTTCTTACTGCTTGTTTTGGTGGTGGAGCAAGCACTCCCCAGACTATAGTTGAAGGTTTTTCCCAGGCCATGAAAGACGGTGACATTAAAAAAGCAGTAGGTTACATGTCGGATGAAACTGTTGAAAATATGGCCGGAATGTTTGATCTATTCATAGCTATGGCTGAAGAAGATCCTGAAGCAAAAGCTGAAATGGAAGAAGAACTTGGTATTTCTTTGGACGAATTAAAAGGAATGGATTCAAGAGAAAGATTGGCAACAATTCTTGAAAACATGGAAGACAATCCTTTTGAAAGTGAAGACATGGACTACGAATTTATTTCTGAAGAAATTGATGGTGACCATGCTACAGTTACTATTAAGACAGGTGACGGTGAAGAAGACATTGAACTTATAAAAGAAAATGGTCAGTGGAAGATAGATATATCTTTCTAATATGATATAATTTCAAAGGCAGATAATCTTATCTGCCTTTACTTTATTAAAATTATTAAATCAAATTATATAAAAAAAATAAATATATTATTTTCTTTTTTATTAATAATTAGTCAAATTTTTACCTGTGCATCAAAATCTAATATTCCCAGAAATATATTCGTTCTTTTCATCACATCTCTTAAACAGAAAAAATATAATTAGACAGCTGCATTTGTCTCTGAAAGAACAATTGATTCCTATGTCTGCAGATTAGATTCTGTTCTCTACTGTTTTTTGTCAAATCCTTTTACAAGAACTTCCCTTGAAGACAAATTTGAAAATATCTACAATATATCTATAAATAATTACTTAAAACTAAATAAATATGGAAAATTTTCTTTTATTCTTCAATCCTCCCTTGAGTCATTTCAGTTCTATTCTTTTGAAGATTTTAATTACAGTTTTACTTCTCAGAAAATTCATAACGAGTCAGCCAGTGTTATTATTTTTCATAATGGGAATTCAGAAGAATATCACTTTATCAGAGAAAATAATATCTGGAAGATAATCTGGTAAAACAATCCCGGTTCTTTAGAGATAACTTAGATTAAATAATCTTTGAAACTTGTTACGATATATACTTATTAATGAATATACATGTTTAAAAAAGGATTGTTAATTATTCATGGATAATTGGTTTGTTTCTGATGTTTACTCAAAAATAATTTTACAGGTTTAACATTGCAATCATGATTCAGATCAGGTAGATCAGGAATTTTAAAAAATTCAGCATCTTCCGCGTCATCTCCTGCTTTCAGATCTCCACCTATTATTATTGCTGAAAAAACTATGACTATCAATTCACCATACACATGTGATACCTGTCTATAAACTCCAAGGAGTATTTCAGGTTTAACAGCCAGTCCTGTTTCTTCCTTCACTTCTCTGATACACGCATCTTCCGCTGTTTCACCCCATTCAATAAAACCTGACGGTAAAGCCCAATCACCTTTTGAAGGTTCAAATTTTCTTTTAATCAATAGAATTTTTCCATAATCAAAAATTACTGCCCCAACAGCAGGTATTGGATTTCTGTATCTAATATAACCACATTTTCTACAGACTCTTCTCTCTCTTCCCTGTAGTATTTTGTAATTTAAAATAGATGAACACTGTGGACAGTACTTGAACATCTACCCTCCTGTTTGATAAGTTTCTAAAATTTCTAATATCCTCTGACAAACTTTAAACTCCTCTGTCCTAATTCTGTAAGCTATCTCGCTTGTTTTGATGCTTCTCTGTCAACACTATTATAAAATATTTATATTAGATAAAAAAATTTCTTTAAATATCTATAAAAGAATAACATCACCCCTGTACAGATGAAGAAGATAATTTTCCTTTGAAATTTTTTTAATTTTTCCCTTTCCTTTGATTTTCATCTCAGGCATTGATGTTGCTTTGCTGAGTACAATATTTTCAATATCATAATAATTTCTCATCCCTGATATATCAGGTAATATCTTGATTGAGTTTTTCGCTTTTATAAAATCAACAATTTCAGATATAGTAGATATCCAGGCATTTTCCTCTTTGGCTTTATATACTATATTCCAGTAAATACTTGACAGGTCTTCAAAACCAGGACCAAAAAATCTTTGATGCCATAATAAATGTAAAAGTCCTCCGGATTTTTTTATTCTATCAATAAAATTCATATCATAATTATTATTACCAATTAATGCCATATCAGTAATATTGACAGGTAATTCATATATCTGAAGTTCTCTTTTAACAAATTCATTCCATGGATAAAATGGTGAAGTAAACCCTCTGCGAACGACCCATTCTTTCGAACTGGACAGAGACGAATCGTATTCAAATCCAGCCAGTTCAGCAAATCTAAGAGGTTTTTCTTCTTCTATCAGATGATGATATCTTAATCCTTTTACTTTATCATCAAGAAGTCTTTCAATATAATTTTTCTCCGATATCAACCTGTTAAGCGAATTCTTTGATTTAAGACTCCCATGCAAAGCTACTTCCCAGCCTGAATTATTAAGATTTTTCAGGATGGAATGATAATTTTTTAAATTATATCTTCTGCCATGTTTATCTCTTTTAACAGTTAAGAAAAAAAAAGTTGATTTAACATCATTCTCATCTTCAATTTCATGCAGCTTTTTCAATTGAAAATACGGGTCTTCTTTTGGATGAAAAAGATAATATAATCCTTTTTTAAATTTAAAATCTTTACTTTTTTTAAACATCATTCTTAAATAATTCGTGACCGAATAATATCTTGTTCTATCGACATCATGAGAAAGAGCAACAGCATATGGCGCATTATTTCTCCATTTCTTAAAAAACATCCATTTTAAAGGAAAGCTTTCTTTTATCAGTTCTCTGAAATTTAAAATGTAATTATCAAATAAAGGTTCTCTTTGGATTATTTCATCTTTAACAACCTTATATAATTTAAAATCTTTAGTAATATCAATTTTAAATATATTCAATGGAATATTGAACAGATCATCATTGTCTGTAAAAATAATATCAAAAGGAGAACTGCTGACAAATGAATGAATAAGTCCTGATTCTTTCAGTATTAAATATGAAAGATAAATACCATATTTGTTGTTATTTAAAGATATTTTAGGATCTAATACCCTAATCACCAGCTAATCCTGGCATATTGTACAAGTTCTACATTAAATCCTGATTTAAAACGAGCTATCGATAATGTATTTGCTCCACAAAGGTCAACAGTTTTGCCATTTCCTGTTTCTTCTTTGATACAAGAGTAAAGTAAATATGAATTTGCTCCTGTTTTCAATCCATTTTCAGTAGAACCGGCTATCCAGTCAAAGCATTCCTTCTCACCATTAATCATAGCTCTGAAAGCTATTAATTTATCATCATTGTAATATGCAGCTCTAATTTTTAAATATTTTAATTCTTCAAGTCTTTCAACAAGTTTAAATAAATATTCCCTTTCATAAGGAGGTTTTCTATTATGCCTGCTATAAGAATTAAAAAGAAGATCTATCATCTGATCGGTTTTTCCATAATTATCAATTCTGATATCATTTTTTAACACTTTTTTTATATGTTTTTTCTCTTCATGTGTAATTAAATATTT
>CBDUTX010000011.1:0-17527 GCA_965370235.1 uncultured Desulfuromonadaceae bacterium
TAAGGGAAGGCAGTAGAACTGTCGGAGCTGGAGTAGTAACGGATATAATTGAGTAAATAATTATGGCAAGAGATATAATTGTTTTAGCTTGTTCGGATTGTAAAAGAAGAAATTATACGACATGGAAGAATAAAAGGAAACATTCGGGAAGAGTTGAGTATAAAAAATTCTGTAGATTCTGTAATAAGCATACAATGCATAAAGAAACGAAATAAACAATTAATTTGTAGGCCTGTAGCTCTAATTGGCAGAGCGTCGGACTCCAAATCCGGTGGTTGTAGGTTCGAATCCTACCAGGCCTGCCATTGTGATATATCAAGGAAGGTATTTGATGAAAACTATTATTGGTATTGTTAAGAAGATAAGAAGTTTTTTAATTGAATCTCGTCAGGAATTGATGAGAGTATCTTGGCCAAACAGGGGAGAACTCTGGGATTCTACACTTGTTGTAATATTTGTTTCAATCGTTTTAGCAATATTTATCGGTGTATTTGACAGAATAATAACATTTGTAATGAGTTTGCTTTTAGGTTAAAAATGAAAAAAAATAATTATACAGAGAAAAACGAGAAAGAAGAAATGAAATCAAATACAGAATCACTTTCAGTTGAAAAGACAATCGAAGAAGGAACAGATGAATCTGAGGAAAAACAAGACGAAAATGATGAAGATGTGTTTTCACTGTCAGATAAAGATTCGGACTGTAAGTGGTTTACTCTACATGTTTACTCAGGATCAGAAAAAAAAGTTGACAAAATAATTACGGAAATGAAAAAAACATCATCCTGGGGAAGATTAGTGGAAGAAATATATACTCCAATTAAGAAAAGTTCGAAAGTTGTCAGAAGGAGTAAAACTGCTAAAAGAGTTGTAAAAGCAAAAAATTTATATCCTGGATATATATTTATTAAGATGTTGAATAAAAAAGAAGTTGTCAGGTCTATTTCAAATTTACCGAATGTTATGGGTTTTTTGGGAGGAGATGATCCGATATATTTGACACACGAGGAAGAAAAAAATCTTAAAACATTAATGGAAGAAGGAGATAAAATAATAAAACTTACTGCTCCATTTATAATAAGTGAAAGCGTAAAAATAATCAGTGGACCTTTTACAGATTTTATTGGAACAGTTCGAAATGTAAATGAAGAAAAACAAAGACTTAAAGTAATTGTAACTATTTTTGGACGTGCTACACCTGTTGAAGTTGATTTTATTGATGCTCAACCAGTGTAAAAAAGGGGATTAAGATGGCTAAAATAAAAAAAAAAATTGGTTCTGTTATAAAATTGCAAATACCTGCAGGTCAGGCAACACCTGCCCCTCCATTAGGACCTGCATTGGGTCAGGCTGGCGTTAATATACCAGAATTTATTAAAGCGTTTAATTCAAAAACTGCAGGTGGAGAACCATTACCAATACCAACTATAATCACAATTTATAAGGACAGAAGTTTTTCTTTTATTGTAAAAAAGCCACCAGTGGCTATTCTTTTAAAAAAAGGAGCAAAGATTGCAAAAGGTTCAGGTGAGCCAAATAAAGAAAAAGTTGCAAATGTATCATATGATGAAGTAAGAAAAATAGCTAAATTAAAAATGGTTGATATGAACGCAGGTTCAGTTGAAGCTGCGATGAAAATGGTAAAAGGAACTGCAAGAAGCATGGGAATTGTAGTTGAAGAGGGTAAAAAATGAAACATGGTAAGAGATACAGAGAAACGGTAAAAAAAATTGATAAAAATCAAGTTTACAGCCTTAAAGAAGCATTGCAAATTGCACGGGAATCAGCAACTGCAAAGTTCGATGAAACAATTGAAGTGTCTATAAAACTTGGGATTGATCCAAGAAAATCTGATCAAATGGTGAGGGGAAGTGTAGTTCTTCCTCATGGAACAGGAAGAGATATTAAGGTTCTTGTTTTTGTAGCAGATAATCAAAAAGCAGAGGAAGCAAAGGAAGCAGGAGCTGATTTTGTAGGAGGGGAAGAATTTGTGGAAAAAATCGCCAAGGAAGGATGGCTTGGATTTGATGCTGTTGTATCTGTTCCACAGATGATGAGCAAAGTTGGAACACTTGGAAGAATTCTAGGTCCCAGAGGTTTAATGCCTAATCCAAAATTAGGAACAGTTACTCCAAACGTCAAAGAAGTTGTACAGGAGATGAAAAAAGGAAGAGTGGAATTTAAAGCTGACAAATCTGCGAATTTGCATATTCCTGCCGGAAAAGCTTCTTTTCAGTTTGACAACCTGTATGAAAATATAATTGAGTTCTATCGAGAAATTGTGAAAATAAAACCTGCGGCAGTTAAAGGGACATATATCAAATCTGTTTATCTCAGCTCTACAATGGGTCCTGGTTTACAGGTTGATGTGAATGATCTACAGCAAGCTATTCAATAATTAAGGAGTTGATATATGCCTACAGAGAAGAAGATAAAAGAAATTGAAGTTCTGACTGAAAAATTTTCAAATGCAAAAGCTATTTATCTTAGTGATTTCAAAGGTATGACTGTAAAACAAATGACAATTTTCAGAAAGAAGATGAGAGAAGCAGGTTTAGAATACAGAGTTGTTAAAAACAATCTTGCTAAACGGGCAATAAAAAAATCAAATTGTGCAGATATCACTGAATTTTTTACAGGACCTGTAGCTATAGCATTTAGTTATGAAGATCCTGTGATTCCTGCTAAGTTGATAAAAGAGTCCAAGGATGATATAGGTCTTCCAATTTTTAAAGGAGGTCTTTTAGAAGGGAAAATAATTACAGCTGATGAAGCTTTTGCAATTGCAAAACTTCCATCCAAGGAAGTGCTTCTTGCTCAGGTTACAGGAACATTTGCTGCTCCTTTGACAAATTTTATGGGAATTGGCAAGAACATCATTTCAAGTTTTATCAGAGTTATAATCTCTATTAAAAATAGTAAAGAAAAAGAATAGATATATTTAATAAAATAAATTTAGGAGGTGACATATGTCTAAAGCAACAGTACAGGTAATCGATCTTGTTAAGAATTTAACTGTGATGGAGCTGTCCGATTTAGTCAAGGAAATGGAAGATGTATTTGGTGTTTCAGCTGCAGCTCCAGTAATGCAAATGGCAGGACCAGCAGCAGTTGCTGAAGAACAAGAAGAAAAAACCGAATTTGATGTTGTACTTACATCTTTTGGAGATAAGAAGATTCAGGTAATAAAAGAAGTAAGATCTTTGACAGGTCTTGGTTTGAAGGAAGCTAAAGAACTGGTTGAATCAACTCCAGCAAAAATAAAAGAGGGAATCCCCAAACAGGAAGCAGAGGATGTGTTAAAAAAATTAGAAGCAACCGGTGCAACCGTTGAACTTAAATAATATGGAGCAGGTTTATAGAATTGATTGTTAGATAAATGATAAATAAATTGAGATTATTTTCACAAGTAAAGGATAATAAATCCATATAGCATTTATTATCTTTTTATTCTGATTTTTTCCTACATTATTGGAGGTATAAAATTGGTTAAGATTGAAAGAATAAGTTATAATAAACTTTCTTCAACAATGCCTATTCCGAATTTGCTGAATATGCAGAAGAAGTCTTTCAGAGATTTTATTCAAGAGGGTATTCCTGTTTCTAAGAGAAAGAAACATGGTCTGCAACAAATTCTTGAAGATACATTTCCTATCGAAGATCCCAAGGGAAACAGTGAACTCAGGTATATAAATTATGATATCGGAAATCCTAAGTACACACCCAATGAAGCAATGATAAAGGGTACAAATTATGCAGCTCCATTAAAATTATTGCTTCAACTTGTTTTGAAAAATGAAGAAACGGGAAATTTTGAGGAGATACGTGAACAAGAAGTATTTCTATGCGATCTTCCATTAATGACTGAAAGAGGAAATTTTGTAATTAATGGTATTGAAAGGGCAATTGTTGCTCAACTTCACAGGAGTCCGGGTGTATTTTTCAAATCCGAATATCATCATACAGGTAAACTGCTTATTGGTGCTCAAATAATACCCCATAAGGGTTCCTGGTTAAATATAAATCTGAATCACAATGATATTTTAACAATAAGCCTGGATAGAAGGAGAAAATTTCCAATAACAATATGGTTGCAAGCAATTGGTCTGGGAGATACTGGAGAAATTTTAGAGAAGTTTTTTGGTTCTGAAGTTATAGATATACCTAATATTAATACAAAAGCTGCAGAAAAGATCATCGGCAGGGTAATTGGGGAAGATATTATTGATCCTACAACAGGTGAGATCGTTCTGGAGTCAGGAAATGAAGTGACCACCGGTGTTATTGACATGCTCCATACTTTTGAAAAAAAATCATTAAAACTGATCATTCATGACAATCCTGCTTCGGTAGAAGTGATAAGGAAAACTTTTGTTAAAGTAAAAAAATCTTTAACCCGTCAGGAAGCAGCAGTTTATGTCTATAAATTCCATCGTGGAACAGATCCGGTTTCCCCTGAAGCTGCTATTGAATATATTGAAAATATTTTCTTTACACCAAAGAGATATTATCTGGGACCTGTTGGAAGAAAGATGATGAAAGACAAGCTTGGCAGAACACCGGATGAAAAAGCTCTCACTCTTTTACCGGAAGATTTTGTCTATATTATTGAATATCTTTTTGATTTCCTTGAGAGAAGACATGATGCTGAAGAGGATGACATTGATCATCTTGGAAACAGGCAGGTAAGAAGAGTTGGGGAATTACTCATTGATCAGTTTAATACTGCTTTGCTTCGTGTTGTAAAAGGAGTTAGGGATAGAATGCTTCAGGAATCAGATTATTCCAAGTTATCTCCTCAGCTCTTGGTCAATTCAAGATTTGTTACCAGTACTATTATGGCTTTTTTCTCTTCAAGTCAATTGTCTCAATTTATGGAACAGACAAATCCTCTTACAGAAATGACACATAAAAGAAGACTGAGTGCTTTAGGTCCTGATGGATTAACGAGAGATACTGCAGGATTTGAAGTAAGAGATGTTCACTATTCTCATTACGGAAGGATATGTCCGATTGAGACCCCTGAAGGACCTAACATCGGATTGATAACTTCGCTGTCAATTTATGCGAGAGTTAATGAATACGGATTCATTGAAACACCTTATAGAAAAGTGATCAAAGGGAAAGTCATTAAAGAAATCGAGTATTTGTCACCTCATCATGAAGATAAATATATTATTGCTCAGGCAAATGAACCGATCGATAAGAATGGAAAATTTATTAATCAGGAAATATTAGCAAGACATAAAGATGACTATCCTGTAGTAAAACCGGAACAAATTGACTATATGGATGCAGTACCAGCTCAAATCCTCAGTGCATCAGCTTCTCTTATTCCTTTTATGGAACATGATGAAGCAAATAGAGCACTGATGGGTTCAAACATGCAGAGACAGGCAGTACCTTTGATAAAACCGGAAGCACCTCTTATTGGAACGGGAATGGAAAAGGTGGTTGCTAAAGATTCTGCAATAGTTGTACTGGCAAAAAGATCCGGCGAGGTTGTATATGTTGATGCTAATGAGATAAGAATAAAACCGAACAATACAACTTCAGTTGTTTTTGGAGAAGAGGACTATAATATTTATAAACTCCGGAAATTCAAAATGACAAATCAGAATACATGTGTAAATCAAAAACCCATAGTAAAACCTGGGGACAAGATTAAAGAAGGAGATGTCATTGCCGATGGTGCTGCAACTGATAGAGGAGAATTAGCACTTGGTAAAAATATTCTTGTCGCTTTCATGCCCTGGAGAGGGTACAACTTCGAAGATGCAATGGTTACCAGCGAAAGACTGTTGAAAGAAGATGTATTCACTTCTATTCAAATTAAAAGCTTCACCTTAGAGGTCAGAGAAACAAAACTTGGACCGGAAGAATTAACACCAGAAATCCCAAATGTCAACGAGGAATCTACAAGAAATCTTGATAAAGATGGAATTATCAGAATAGGAGCTGAAGTGGGGACAGATGATATATTGGTTGGAAAAGTAACCCCAAAAGGTGAAACCGAATTAACACCTCAGGAAAAATTATTAAAAGCGATATTTGGTGAGAAAGCTGCGGATGTCAGGGATACTTCTTTAAGAGTACCTCCTGGTGTTCAAGGTGTAGTAATAGATGTTCAAGTGTTGAGTAGAAGAATAGGAGCCAAAACAGATAAAAAAATGCAGCTGAAGGAAATAAATGAAGTTGAGACAAGTTACGATAAAGAAATTTCACGGATTAAAAAATTGAGAGAGGAAAAAATTCTACAGCTGGTGGAAGGTAAAACATTACAGGAGAAATTTATATCTAAAACTGGAATTGTCCTTGTTCCAAAAGGGAAAAAACTGACTTCAAAAGTTATCAAAAATATAAAATGGGATGAAATTATACTTTCGGACAAATCAATTGCAGGTAAATTAAAAAATCTAAAGGAAGTACTTAACGAATCATCTCAATTGATTAATGAACTTACAAGAATAAAGAATAATGAAGTAGAAGTATTAAAGCAGGGCGATGAATTACCTCATGGTTTACTGAAAAGAGTAACGGTTTTTATCGCTCATAAGAGAAAGCTGGCTGTCGGTGATAAGATGTCAGGAAGACATGGAAATAAGGGTGTAGTTTCAATAATTGTACCCCAGGAAGATATGCCTTACATGGAAGATGGAACTCCAATTGACGTTGTTTTGAATCCACTTGGAGTGCCATCCCGTATGAATGTTGGTCAAGTCCTTGAAACACATTTCGGTCTCGCAGCAAAAAAACTTAATATTCATATTGCAACTCCTGTTTTTGATGGTGCTTTGATAACTGACATTGAAGACGCACTTAAAAAAGCAAATTTACCTTTAACAGGAAAAACAGTTTTATATGATGGAAGAACGGGAAAGAAAATTGATGGTGAAATAACTATCGGTTATAACTACATATTGAAATTAGTACATATGATTGATGATAAGATACATGCAAGGAGTATTGGACCTTATTCAATGATTACCCAGCAACCTCTTGGTGGTAAAGCTCATTTCGGAGGGCAGAGGTTTGGTGAAATGGAGGTTTGGGCATTGGAAGCATATGGAGCTGCTTACACATTACAGGAGATGCTAACTGTTAAGTCCGATGATGTTTATGGCAGAACCAAGATGTACGAAACAATAATAAAAGGCGAGAATCCACCTGAACCAGGTTTGCCGGCTTCATTTAATGTTCTTGTTAAGGAGTTAAACGGATTGTGTTTAAATGTTGATATTGAGCGAGTTGCGCCGGACAATCAATTAATGAAATATAAAAAATCTCGGAGGGAGGAACTTTGAGATACAATCATATTCCAAGAACTAAAGGTTTCATGAGTCCTGAGTTAGATATAGAGACCATAAGATTGACAATAGCCTCTCCAGCTATGGTTCGTGAATGGTCTCATGGAGAAGTTGTTAATCCTGAAACTATAAATTACAGAACACAAAAACCTGAACCGGGGGGATTGTTCTGTGAGAAAATTTTTGGACCTGTTAAAGACTATGAATGTAATTGTGGAAGGTATAAACATATAAGATATCGAGGAGTTATCTGTGAAAGATGCGGAGTAGAAGTTACTTCATCAAAAGTGAGAAGGGAAAGAATGGGACATATAGAATTATCAGAACCCGTTGCTCATATTTGGTTTTATAAAGTATCACCGAGCAGAACATCTCTTCTTTTAGCGCTTAAACAGGATACACTACAGCGAATTTTATATTATGAAGGTTATATCGTACTTGATATGGGAGAACTTGAAGTTGATAACCCTTTTGGTCTGAAGGTTCATACTTTTTTGAAAGAAGAGCAGAAGAGAGAGCTGCAAGAAAAAATGGATGTTGATATATTCAGGACTATAAAATTTGGTATTGGAGGAGCAGGGATTAGGGAAGCTCTTAAAAATCTTGATCTTGAGAGAATAAATGCTGATCTCAGGGCAAAGATAAAAATTGAGAGATCTGGTGATGCAAAATTAAAAATGCTGAAGAGATTAAAAATAGTAGAAGCATTTAGATTATCAGGAAACCATGCGGAGGATATGGTATTAACTGTATTACCGGTAATTCCACCTGAATTAAGACCTCTTGTAGCATTGGATGGGGGGCGTTATGCTTCGAGTGACCTTAATGATTTATACAGAAGAGTCATCTCGAGAAATAACAGACTGAAGTACCTCAAACAAATTGGTGCTCCAGAGATAATATTGAGAAATGAGATGAGAATGCTTCAAGACTCTGTAGATTCACTTCTTGACAACTCAAGAAGAGCAAGAAATGTCAGGGGAAGAGGAAACAGACCTTTGAAATCACTTGCTGATGTTTTAAAAGGAAAGCAAGGTAGATTTAGAGCAAATCTTCTTGGGAAGAGAGTTGACTATTCAGGAAGATCTGTAATAGTAGTTGGTCCGAGTTTAAAGATACATCAATGTGGATTACCGAAGATTATGGCTCTGGAATTATACAAACCGTTTATTATAAGAAGTCTTGAGGAAAAAGATTTTGCTCAATCTATCAAAGGCGCCGAGAAATTGATGGAAAAGGGATCTCCTGAAGTTTGGTCAATACTTGAAGAGATAGTGGAAAATCATCCTGTACTCCTAAATAGAGCTCCAACATTGCACCGCCTGGGGATTCAGGCTTTTCAACCTACACTTGTTGAAGGAAAAGCGATACGTCTTCATCCGTTGGTCTGTGCCGCTTTTAATGCGGACTTTGATGGTGATACAATGGCAGTTCATCTTCCTCTGTCTTTTGAAGCTCAAGCTGAAGCCTACCTTCTAATGATGTCATCTAACAACCTCCTGTCTCCTTCAAATGGGATGCCACTTGTCGCCCCAACTCATGATATTGTTCTTGGAGTTTATTATATGACAAAAGAAAAAATTGGTGTAAAAGGGGAAGGAAAATATATATCTTCTCTTGAGGAAGCTAAACTTGCTTTAGAATTTGAGTGTATTGACATCCATGCCTATGTAAAATATCCGGATGGGGATGAGATAATACAGACTACACCTGGAAGAATAATTTTTAATAGTATTTTACCAAAGGGGATGAAATTTTATAATAAAGTAGTTAATAAATCATCTGTTGCAAAAATTGTTGCAGATGTACATAGGCAATTCGGTAATGAAACAACATGTAATTTTCTTGATGATTTAAAAGATATGGGGTACGAATATTCAACATATTCAGGTGTTACTTTTGGTATGGACGATCTAATTGTTCCTAAGGAAAAAAGTCAAATACTGAAAAAAGCTGAGTCTGAAGTTCACAAGATCAGAGCTAATTTTAGAAAAGGTGTTATTACTGAAAATGAAAAATATCAGAGAACTGTTGAAGCATGGACTCAAGCTACAGATGAAGTTGAAGAAGCAATGATGTTAAATTTCTCAAAGGACAGACAGGGATTCAATCCGATATACATGATGGAGAATTCTGGAGCGAGAGGAAGCAGAGAACAGATAAGACAGCTTGCAGGGATAAGAGGATTGATGACCAGACCTCAGAAAAAAATTACTGGAGGAAGGGGAGAGATCATTGAATCGCCTATACTATCAAATTTTAAAGACGGATTGAAAGTTCTTGAATATTTCATCTCTTCTCACGGTGCAAGAAAAGGACTGACTGACACTGCATTAAAAACAGCGGAAGCGGGTTATCTGACGAGAAGATTAGTAGATGTCGCACAGGATGTGATAATTACCCAAGAGGATTGTGGAACAATAAAAGGTCTTGATGTTGAAACACTGACGGAAGGCGGAGAAATAATCGAACCTCTTGCAGATAGAATTGAAGGAAGATTTTCACTTGATGATATATATACACCTCTGACAGGTAAACTTCTTGTAAGCGAAGGAGATGAAATAACTCGAATATTAGCAGATAAAATCGAACAGAATAATATAAAATCAGTAAAAATCAGATCAGTGCTAACCTGTGAAGCTGAAAAAGGATTATGTCAGAAATGTTATGGGAGAGATCTTTCAACAGGTAAAACAGTTAATATTGGAGAAGCTGTTGGAACAATTGCAGCACAGTCCATTGGTGAACCGGGAACACAGTTGACATTGAGAACATTTCATATTGGGGGAACAGCGACGAGAATTGCTCAGCAGTCTGTTGTAAATTCAGCGATAAAAGGGGATATACAATTTTCTCAGATAAAGTTGATCAGGAGAAAAGACGGTAAAAATGTAGTAGTATCAAGAGATTCTGAAATAATTGTAAAAGGAAAAAGAAGAGATGTTTCCCATAAAATTCAATATGGGGCGGTTTTGATGGTTAAAGAGGGTGATAAAGTAAAAGTTGAAGATCCTTTATACGAATGGGACCCATTTTCAGATCCAATTCTTACAGAAGTAACTGGAAAAGTGAAATATAAAGATCTTATTGAGAACCTGACAATGAGGTATGAAATACATCCACAGACAGGTGAAAAGCAGGTTGTAGTTGTTGAACACAGGGAGAGGGGATTAATTCCGACAATTGAAGTGATCCCTTCAAATCAGATTAAGAGGAAACAGATTACAATTGTACCTGTAGGTACTTATATTATTGTTGATGATGGGAAATGTGTTTCTGCAGGGGGAGTGATTGGAAAAATCCCCAGAGAAAGCGGAAGAAGCAGAGATATTACAGCAGGTCTTCCTAGAGTAGAAGAGTTGTTTGAAATTAGAAAACCTAAAAATGCAGCTATAATATCTGAAATCAACGGAGAAGTAAAATTTGAAGATACTACAAAGGGTTCAAAAATAATTAAAATTTTATCTCCTGTAGGTGATGACAGAGAGTATTTAATTCCCTACGGGAAACATTTTTTAGTCCAGGAAGGGCAGGAAGTTAAAGCTGGAGATAAATTAACTGATGGTCAGCTTAATCCTCAGGATCTTCTTCAAGCTAAAGGACCAATAGCAGTTCAAGAATACCTGCTGAATGAAATTCAGGAAGTTTACAGACTACAGGGTGTAAAAATTGCTGATAAGCACATTTCAGTGATCATCAGGCAGATTTTAAGGAGAGTAAAGATTGAAGATTCCGGAGATACAAATCTTATTGAAGGTGAAGTTGTTGATAGCAGAAAAGTAGCAGAGGATAATAATAGAATCCAGGAAGTTGGCGGAAAACCCGCAACTTATAGATATATCTTACTCGGCATTACAAAAACAGCATTGACAGCCGAGAGTTTTATATCAGGAGCAAGTTTTCAGGAGACGACAAAAGTATTGACAACTACTGCAGTTGAGGGTAAGAGAGACACACTGCAGGGATTAAAGGAAAATGTAATTGTTGGAAATCTAATTCCAGCAGGAACAGGATTGAGAAAATTTAAAAATATTAGAGTAGAAGGTGAAGAGGAGATAGAAGAGAGGAAAGAAGAAAGTGTTGTTTTGATTGAGAAGGATAATGAGAAGGATGAAAAAAAAGATATATTATAACATAAATTGTTTTTATATTATGGAGGAGTTATATGCCTACAATAAATCAATTAGTTAGGAAAGGAAGAAAAAAAGCTAAAAATAAAACCAAATCACCTGCACTGACAAAATGCCCGCAGAGAAGAGGTGTTTGTGTGAGGGTTTATACTACAAGTCCGAAAAAACCAAATTCTGCTCTTAGAAAAGTTGCTCGTGTTAGATTGAGCAACGGTTACGAGATTACTGCATACATACCCGGGGAAGGACATAATTTACAGGAACATTCTACTGTTTTAGTCAGAGGTGGTAGAGTTAAAGATTTACCGGGTGTCAGGTATCATATTGTAAGAGGTGTACTTGATGCAGCCGGTGTTGATGGAAGAAATCAAAGTAGATCATTATATGGAACAAAAAAACCAAAGAAATAAATTAGGAGGATTTAATGCCAAGAAAACATAGAACTGACAAGCGTCATATTCCTCCGGATCCGACTTTCAATAGTGAACTTATTAGTAAATTTATCAATGCAATAATGAAACAGGGTAAAAAAACTATAGCAGAAAAAGTTCTCTATGGAGCTCTTGATATTATAGCTGCTAAGTTGAAAATTGCTGATCCTTTAGAAATATTTGAAAAAGCTGTAAATTATGTCAAACCTGCAATGGAAGTAAAGCCGAGAAGGATAGGTGGATCAACTTATCAAATTCCTGTTGAGGTATCACCGCACAGGAAAACTGCTTTGGCAATCAGATGGATTTTAAAAGCTACAAAATCAAGACCAGAAAAAACGATGAAGGAAAAATTAGCAGCAGAACTTATTGCAGCAAGTAATAAGGATGGAACAGCTATAAAGAAAAGAGAAGATACACATAGAATGGCTGAAGCGAATAAAGCTTTCGCAAGTTATATGTGGTAAGCATAATTTAATTTTTTCTCGGCAGCAAAAAATATACATCTTCATTTGATGATTATTGCTGCTTTTTTTTTATCAAAAATAATGAAAGAAATTGAGAACATAAGAAACATCGGGATTATAGCCCATATAGATGCAGGTAAGACCACAACAACTGAAAGGATGTTGTTCTACTCAGGAAAAATTCATAGAATTGGTGAAGTGGATGATGGTACTACGATCACTGATTTTTTGGAGCAGGAAAAAGAAAGAGGTATAACGATCGCTTCAGCAGTGGTTTCTTTAAAATGGAAAGATAAAACAATAAATATTATTGACACACCAGGACATGTGGATTTTACAGCTGAAGTCGAAAGATCTTTGAGAATCCTTGATGGTGCTGTTGTTATATTCAGTGCAGTTGAGGGAGTTGAATCACAGTCAGAAACTGTATGGCATCAGGCTGATTCGTATAATGTTCCTAGAATTGTCTATGTTAACAAGTTGGACAGAATGGGTGCGGATTATACTGCTGTAATTGACGAAATGAAGGATAAATTTTTTCAAACCCCTCTGATCCTGCAACTGCCGATAGGGAATGAAAAAAGTTTTAAAGCTATTATCGATGTAGTTGATATGAAGAAACTTGTTTGGAATGGAGAGAGTGGAAAAGAAAAAATTAATATAAGTGATATCTCCGAAGAAGAGATGCAGAGAGTAAAACACTACAGAGATAATTTAATTGAGTTGATTTCTGATTATGATGATCAGATAGCAGAAACCTACCTTGAGGGAAAGGAAATTGATGTAGATACGTTAAAAAAAGTAATTAGAGATTTAACTGTTCAGGGTATTGCAGTTCCTGTTTTGTGTGGTGCTTCAAAGAAAAACATTGGAATTCAGCTAATAATGGATTCTATTGTTGATTACCTTCCATCCCCTCTTGATAATCCGATAACAAAAGTTATCTCTGTAAAAGATAATGAGATTCAGGATCTGAAATTATCTCCTGACTCTCCTTTTTTAGGACTTGTTTTTAAAATTGTTTCTGATGTACATGTAGGTAGATTACTTTACATGAGAGTTTATTCAGGATCAGTTAAAAATAAAACACAGGTTAAAAATACAACAATTGGAAAAAAAGAAATTATTCAGAAAATATTTTCTGTCAATGCAAATAAAAAAGTTGAAATAAATATTGCTTCTATGGGGGATATAGTTGAAATAACAGGTCCAAAATATGCTACAACAGGTCATACATTGACAAATTATACAGATAACATATATTTGGAGAAACCGGTGTTTCCCGAACCGGTTGTTTCAGTTGCTATCGAACCAAGGACATCAGCAACCTTTGAAAAGCTGTTTGATGTTCTCAATATATTAACTCAGGAAGATCCAACATTCAGATTTTCAGAGGAGAAAGAAACAGGACAGCTATTGATATCAGGAATGGGAGAACTATATCTTGAAGTAGTTGTTGAAAGATTGAAAAGAGAGTTCAACATTCCTGTTAATAGGGGAAAACCCAGGGTTGCATATAAAGAAAGTATTTCCTTAAGGAAAATTGTCAAGGATGAATTCATCAGGATTATAGGAGGAAAAAAATATTTAATTACTGTAGAACTTGAAGTCAGTCCAATAAACAAGAGGACGTGTATTTTTAATATCAAAAGAAAATTAAAAAATATTCTTCCAAGATATATAAAAATTCTCCTTGGTAAAATGGAGAACAATTTCAATTTGTCTTATCTTCCTGGACCTCTTGCAGGATTTCCTCTGATGGGTATTGAAATAAATCTAATTGATTTGATTTTTAATGAGGAACAACTTGTTGAAGTTGCACTAGCTTCTGCTATTGAAACAACATTTGAAAAAGCATGTTCAGAAGCTAATCCAATTATACTTGAGCCTTTAATGAAAATAGAACTATTTACACCTGAAGAATACATAGGTGAAGTTATGAAAAGTCTAAATGCTCTATTTGCAAAGATTACTGATATTGAAGACAGGAATAGATATAAAGTAATTCATTCTGAAGTTCCTCTATCAAAAACTTTTGGTTATGCAACTTATCTTAGAGGACTGACAAAAGGGAAAGCTAATTATACAATGCAGTTTAGTAGATATGAAAAACTGACAAATATTGAACAAAAAGAAGTTTTAAAAAAATTTAGATGTTTTTAATTTATACTTGACAATGAAGTAATAAAAGTTAAAATATATTCTCTTTTGCCCACAGGATAACTGTACTTTAATAACATAGTTGGGTGATTTTCACCTTCTATTTTAAGTTAAACAATTTAAAAGGAGAGAAATAATGGCTAAGGAGAAATTTAAGCGTACGAAGCCACATTTAAATATTGGCACTATAGGTCATGTTGATCATGGCAAGAGCACATTGACGAGTGCAATAACGAGGGCATTGTCGAAGAAAGGATTAGCAGAGTTTGTACTTTTCGATCAGATAGACAAAGCACCCGAGGAGAAGGCGAGGGGAATAACAATTAACCTGGCGCACATAGAATACCAGACGGAGAAACGTCATTATGCTCATGTTGACTGTCCCGGACATGCTGATTATATCAAGAATATGATAACCGGAGCAGCCCAGATGGATGGAGCGATATTAGTGGTCAGTGCTGCCGAGGGACCGAAGCCCCAGACGAGGGAGCACATATTACTGGCGAGACAGGTGAATGTACCTTCGATTGTGGTATACCTGAACAAGGTTGATCAGATGGAGGGGGAGGAAGAGTTAGTGGATTTGGTAGAGATGGAGGTACGTGAGTTATTGGATGAGTATGGTTTTCCCGGGGAGGAAACGCCGGTTATAAGAGGGAGTGCATTAAAAGCATTGGAGTGCAGTGATGAGGATAGTGAGAAGGAATGGAAGTCGATATTTGAGTTATTGGATGCTGTTGATACGTTTATAAAGCAGCCTGAGAGGGAGAAGGACAAGCCGTTTATAATGAGTGTTGAGGATGTATTCAGTATAACGGGCAGAGGTACGGTAGCTACTGGCAGAGTGGAGAAAGGAGTTATAAATCCTGGTGATGAAGTTGAGATAGTGGGATTTGGAGAGACGAGGAAGACAGTAGCGACGAGTTTAGAGATGTTCAGGAAGATATTGGATTATGCTGAGGCAGGAGACAATGTTGGAGTACTGTTGAGGGGAGTAGGGAAGGATGAGGTTGAGAGGGGGCAGGTAATAGCGAAACCCGGGTCGATAACTCCACACAAGAGATTCAAGTCAGAAGTTTATATATTGAAGAAAGATGAAGGCGGGAGGCACAAGCCATTTGTGAAGGGATACAGGCCACAGTATTATTTCAGGACGACAGATGTGACAGGAGAGATAATGGGATTGCCCGAAGGTATAGAGGTAGTTATGCCGGGAGACAATGTAAATATGGAAGTAGAGTTAATAACAACAGTGGCGATGGATAAGGGATTGAGGTTTGCAATAAGGGAAGGCAGTAGAACTGTCGGAGCTGGAGTAGTAACGGATATAATTGAGTAGGTGATATATGGATAAAACAAAGATTGGAAAAATTAGAATTAAATTAAGAGCATATGACCATGCAGTACTCGATAAATGTGTATGGGATATCGTACACAATGTAAAAAGATCTGGAGGCAGGATAACAGGACCAATCCCGCTACCGACTAAAAAAACAATTTATACAGTTCTTCGTTCTCCTCATGTCGATAAGAAATCGAGAGAACAATTTGAACTGAGAATACATAAAAGATTGATTGATATAGTTAAATCTACACAGCAGACTACAGAAGCTTTAAAAAATCTAAATTTACCCGCAGGTGTTGACGTCGAAATAAAAATGTTGAATGAGGAGTAAAAATAGTGAAAGGGTTAATTGGTAAAAAAGTAGGAATGACTAACATCTTCTCTGAGGAAGGAGAATCAATACCTGTAACAGTTGTAGAAGCTGGTCCATGTGTTGTACTGTCTTACAAAAAAATTGATAACAAATACGGAAAATTGTTATTGGGTTATGAACGAGCAAATCCTCCAAAGAAAAAAGGTGATAAAAAGAAATCGAAAGACAAATTAAAAGGTGCAAAAACTTTAAACAAACCAAAAATGGGTTTATTTGATAAAATACAAACCGACCCACTTTCAAAACTACAAGAATTCAGAGTTGATATAAAAGAAAATTTTGAGCCAGGTAAAGTCATCAAAATAGAAGAGGTGTTCGAAGAAGGACAAAAAGTTGATGTCAGAAGTAAAACAAAAGGAAGAGGATTTACAGGAGTGATTAAAAGACATGGATTTCATGGAGGAAAAGGGTCTCATGGATCAATGTTTCACAGAGCACCAGGTTCAATTGGACAGGGTACTACTCCAGGAAGAGTTATAAAGGGACATCCACTCCCCGGGCAGTATGGTTCAAAATACAGAACGATTCAGAATATCAAAATAGTTAAAATGATACCTGAGAAGAATTTACTTCTTTTAAAAGGAGCTATACCGGGTCCAAATGGTTCGTATCTCAGAGTACAGAATGCGATGAAAAACCTTGGCAGGGAGCATGGAAGATGATTGAACTAAATATTATAGATGAAAATGGAAATGATACTGGAAAAACAGTAGAACTTCCCCAGGAAATATTTGGTATAGAGCCAAATACTTCTGTAGTCCATCAAGCAGTTGTTGCTCATCTTGCTAATAAAAGACAGGGAAATGCTTCAACAAAAACGAGATCAGAGGTTTCCGGAGGTGGTAAAAAACCATGGAGACAAAAAGGTACAGGAAGAGCAAGACATGGCACAATCAGGTCCCCTCTCTGGAAAGGTGGTGGAGTTACATTTGGACCGAGAAAAAGAGATTATACAAAAAAAATGAATAAGAAGATGAGAACTCTTGCAATCAGATCAGTTCTATCTGATAAAGCAAAAGAAGGTGATATAATTTGTATTGATAAACTGGAATTTGAATATCCAAAAACTTCAAGATTGAATACTATGAAAAAAAACATTGGTTATCAGGGAATTAAAACTCTTATGATTGTTGATAAACACATGCCTGAACTGGTTCTTTCAGCAAGAAATTTAGAAAGCTTTGAAGTGTCAATTGCAGATAAGATAAACACATATGATATAATAAATGCGCAGAAATTACTAATAACTTCCGAATCGTTGAATATTATCAAGGAGGTTTTTGCACCGTGAATTTACAAAAAGCAAGAGAAATC
>CBDUTX010000012.1:0-16781 GCA_965370235.1 uncultured Desulfuromonadaceae bacterium
GTTTCATATAACATAGTCAAAGTGAATTTCAGAGGGAAGCCTTCTATTATTCTCTTTTTAATATCATAATATCTTCCTCCCTTGATATTTAATGGAGTACCATAATTTTCAATAACATCAGTTACTTTCCACAAAGGTGAATCATGATATTGATCTGCAACAGCCTGAAAATATCTTAAAGACCATTGTTGACTTAATTTTCGATTACATGCAAAAACAATTGTTAGATGAGGATGAGCGGAATATATTTCAGCAATGATCTTTGAACAAAAAGTAGGATTATAAAATTTAAGTTTATTTGTATTAAGAAAATCCGAATAATTTGATTCAATAACCAATGCTGAATTTTTATATGCTTCTAATTCCGACAACTGCTGATGAAAAACATGTAATTGTCCAAATTCTGCTTTCATATTATCAAATGTTTTTCTTTCAATTACTGCTTTTATTTCGTTTTCAATTATCAATGCATAATCTCCAGCCGGGAGAATCTTTTTTTGAATTTCACATCCTGTGAATTTCCATGGATATTTCTCATTTTTATCAATAATTACAGTTAATTCATTTATATTGCGTGAAGATATTATTACTCTCGGTCTTCTTGCTTTTAATCCTGTTGCAGTTCTCCAAAATATCTGTTCACAATCTCCGTTTTTTGTTTTATATGATTTTTTCAAGAAAAGAAAATCGCATCTTTTGTTTTTGGCTCTATCTAAAACAACAATCAGTCTTTTGCCAATTTTTTTAAGAGTTATTACGGGGACATTTTCTATTACATCAATTTCATCATTCCATATCTTTCTACTTTCTCTTATACAAAAAACATTTCCTCTTTGCCCTGGCCACTTTTCTTGAACTCTCAAAGATAAAAGAACTTTATAACCTTTAACAATATTGATTCTGTAAGGAAACCTGTCTTCAAAAGTTTCTTCAAGAGTCCAATAAGTCTTTTCCATAAAAAAATGATAATTGTTTAAAATTGATTTTAAAAGGGTTTTTTTATAGTGATGAGTTATATCTGTGCTTTTTGATATTTATTTATCATAAAGATATTATTTCAAAAGTTGATTCTATTAAAATTAAACCATTTTAGTCATTTTTTAGACAAACAAAAGTATGGAAAGAAATAAATTCACTTTAGAAAGGAAAGTTGAAATTCTCAAAAACAAATATTAGAACATTGATTCTTTTACTGAATAAGCAAATAGCGAGTTAAAAGAGGTAAGATTTAAGATAAAAGGGATTATTTTTCATATTGACATGCTTTTTATTTCAGCATAAAATATTACGCATAATGTATAACGCAATTTGCGCAACGCACAAAGTTTAAAATGAAAGTAACAAATCCTTTCTTGGTATCTGGTTATATATCACCAAAATATTTCTGCGATAGAGAAAAAGAGACAGAGAATATAATCTCATCAATCAAAAATCAAAGAAATATTACAATGCTTTCATTAAGGAGAATTGGAAAAACAGGATTAATAAAACATGTTTTTTATAAATTAAAAAAAGAAAAGAATATTTCCCTGTTTTACCTTGATATTTTACCTACATTAAATCTAAAAGATTTTATTAATGTTTTAGGCGAGTCAATTTTAGGAAAAATGAATAGTAAGCCTGAAAAAGCAATTAATCAGTTTTTTAATTTTTTCTCAGGTATAAAACCAAAAATAACATTTGATCCATTAACAAAACAACCAAATATTGAATTTAGTTTTTCAAATGAGGATGAAGTGTTGTTCACAATTAATAAAGTTTTTGACTATTTAATGAAAAGTAAACAGAGAATAATTATTGCAATAGATGAATTTCAGCAGATAATGCAATATCCTGAAAAAAATATTGAATCATTACTTAGAACAAATATTCAAAAAACAACAAATATCAATTACATCTTTTCCGGAAGTAGAAAAAACATACTACTTTCAATGTTTAATAGTTATAGCAGACCTTTTTATCAAAGTACTGATATTATGGAATTGAATAATATTGATAATAACAGTTATAAAATGTTTATTATAGAGTTGTTTAAAAAAGGTAAAATGATATTAGCACTAAAAGAAGCTGAATTAATTTTAAATATTTCTAGAGGGTATACCTATTATGTTCAATATCTTTGTAACAAAATATTTGCAAGAAATATGAAAAAGGTTACTTCAGAATTAATTAATAAAACATTCCTTTCAATTTTAGATGAAAGAGAAATTGTTTATTATAATTACAGGAATTTATTGACAAAATATCAATTTAAAGTACTGACATCTATTGCCAAAGAAAACGAAGTAAAAAAACCATCATCAAAGGATTTTATTTATAAGTATAAATTAAATACACCCAGTTCAGTGAAAAGAGCTATGGAATCCCTTTTAAAGAATGAAATGATATACAAGGAAAAAGGAATTTATCAAGTCTATGATGTTTTTTTCTCAAGATGGCTGGGAAGGTTATAAAATATTATAAGACAGGTGCATAAAGTTTTAAATTATAAGTAAAGAAGAAAATGAATGGAAATATTTTTAGAGAGCTCTATAATAAAATGAAATATGATATTGAGACAACGAATAAAGCTGTCAGTAATTTTTAGTGATATAGAAGAACCTGCTGTCGGGTCATCTTTAAAAGTAAAACTATTTGAAGTATTTTTAATAAATTAACTATTAATTAGAAATTTATCTAAATTTTTATTAAAAAAGAGGATCAATTAATGTGAACAAGTCACTGGAAAAATATTTTACAGAATTTAGAGAAAATATAATTGGCATAGATAAGACTTTTAAAACTCCTTATGGAGAGAAGAAAATTATTTACGTCGACTGGGTTGCAAGCGGAAGACTCTACAAACCAATTGAAAAAAAAATAATGAATGATTTTGGTCCATTTGTAGGCAACACCCATACCGAGACGACAGTAACAGGGACTTTGATGACAAAAGCATATCACAGGTCACATGAAATATTAAAAGAACATGTCAATGCAGGAAAAAATGACATAATCATAACATCAGGTGCGGGAATGACAGGAGTTATCAATAAATTTCAAAGAATATTAGGCTTAAAAATCTGTAAAAAATTTGATAAATTTGTTAATTTCCCAGAGAAAATAAGACCTGTCGTTTTCTTAACACATATGGAACATCATTCTAATCAGACAACGTGGCTTGAAACTATCTGTAAAGTAGAAATTATAAAACCGACTGAAGATGGTAGAGTCGACCTGAATTATTTTGAAGATCTCTGCAGGAAATATAAAAATAAAGAGATAAAGATTGCTTCGGTAACAGCCTGTTCAAATGTAACGGGGATTCAGACACCCTTAAATGAAATATCAGAGATCATACATAAATATTCAGGGTTTTGCTTTGTTGACTATGCATGTTCTGCTCCATATGTTAATATTGATATGCATCCGGAAAACGAGAATAATAAACTTGATGCAATTTACTTTTCCCCACATAAATTCCTCGGTGGACCCGGTTCTACCGGAGTTTTAATTTTTGATTCTTCATTATATAACAGAGAAATTCCGGATCAGCCCGGTGGAGGGACTGTTTCATGGACAAATCCATGGAAACAGCATATGTATTTTGATAATATTGAAATACGTGAAGATGGCGGAACTCCGGCTTTTCTTCAGTCGATAAGAGCTTCACTTGCTGTTAAATTAAAGGAAGATATGAGGGTGGAAAATATTCTTCACAGAGAAGAAGAAATATTACCTGTTGTATTTAGAGAATTAAAAAAGATAAAAAACCTTCATATTCTTCAGGATAATGTCGAAGACAGACTTGGAGTGATATCATTTTATATTGAAAACATTCATTTTAACCTCGGGGTGAAAATATTAAATGATTATTATGGTATACAGGCAAGAGGAGGATGTTCATGTGCCGGAACTTACGGGCATTATCTTCTGCATCTTTCAAAGAGAGAATCAAAAGAAATTATGGATCAAGTTGATTCGGGAAATCTATCAGAAAAACCGGGCTGGATGAGGATTTCAATACACCCGACAATGACAGATGATGAGATATATTTTATTTTAAATGCAATAAAGGAATTATCTGAAAATTACACAAAATTTGAAGTAGATTATAAATATAATTCTCATACAAATGAATTCACTCATGTAAATGAAACAGAAGAAAGTACTAACAGAATAAAATCCTGGTTTTTATTATAAAAACAAACACACTCCGTCCTATTATTGACAAGAATAACAGGATTTTTACACAACTACCTCTGATTAACACCTGTCTGCGGCAGGCTGGGGAATATTTTGTTAAAAATATCATTTTATCTATTTAAAAAGGGAACTATACAAAATAGATAAGGGTATTTCCGCACTCTTTAATCATAGATATTTAATTAATTATCTGAGAATTGAGAATTTTCCACAAACAGTGTTATAAGGAGTTGAAACATAGAGAATATATGATCCTATTGAAATATTTTTTATATCTAATGAGAAATTATTTTCACCTTTCTGCAGTAATCCGGAAAAAACAGTTTTGACTGATCTTCCGGAAAGATCGAATATCTCGATTTTTCCAAATGTCTCTTTTGTAAGGGAAACTGAAAATAACAGATTGTTTGAATTGATAGTTATATTGACATTATCAAATGGAGTGGAAATTATCTCTTCAACAGAATTTTGATGAGTTGATCTGTCGTACCATATATTGTCACTTGAATATTCTCTATAAACTACGGAAATACCATTTCCCAAACCTGAAGATATATACATTCCCTGAGGTGTAATTGAAGTTGTTGTTCTATACTGATTTACAACTCCACTTTCTGACCAGCTTCCTCCATGTGATGGATTGAAAATATAGATTAATGTATCAGCCCCATTATAATGTTTTGTACAAAGCCCAACAGCTTCATCATTTCCATTCCATGAAAATGCGACAAATGGTCTAACTGCATGAACAGGACCAATTGTAGGAAATAATTCATCTATTGTCCAATTCTGTCCACCATCCAGGCTTGTAGAAATTCTGCATCTTGTCGAAGCAAGGCTGGTTAAACCATCCTGATATACAACATATACAACATTCCCCGGATATGCATGTTGACGAGCAGATGCAACAACCGGATGATATAAGTTGTTCCCTCCGGAAGGTGAAATATCACTATAACCATCAAAAGTTCCATAGTCTTTATATCTATGTAACCTTATTACTTTTAAGTCTGTTATATAATAGACAATATAAAAATAAGTTCCGGGTCCTGCGGATACATCGGGATAGTCAGCATGACCAACAAAAGCAGTTGATATTGTCCATGAATTCCCATTGTCCGATGAAACAAGACGGTAAATATCATCATTTGATCCGGTATCTCTTACATAGGCGATATAAATATGGGGATTTATTTCATCAGTAATATCCATTGATACTCTAAAGATATTTTGATAAGCAGGATCTGTCGGATAAAAAGTAAACCATGAATATAAAGTTTGATTCATATCATATCTTCTGAAATACATTGTTGTATCAGTGCCATTGTCAACAAGCATTAAAGTATATATCCATGGATTCGAACCGTAATGCTGTACTTTCATGTCATACATCAGAATATTCCAATTAGTATGAGTAGCTTCCCATCCTCTTGTCCAGGTATAACCTCTGTCAGTAGACCGATAAATCCATAAAGTATCGTTGTCAAGGTGTCTTGATAGAATTGCTACATACATATTACCATTTGCATCATAATCAAAGGCAAGAGTAGTAAGAAAAGGAGAAATGTTACATTCATTTGTGACAAGAAGATCATCTGCCCACAGCGGAGCAAAAGTTGATATATCTGAATGGGCATTAATTTGGTTTAAAGGGTGTAAATCATTATTATTTATGATTATTGAACCTTCCTGGAAAGATGTGAGATTATCAGTATTTGCACATAGAAATGTTATAACTGATACAAAAAATGAAGCAAACAAAAACTTTTTCATTTTGTAATCTCCTGTTTTTAACGATATTAATAATTTTTTTTTGATATAATGTATTTTATATTCTTTTTCCAAGAAAATTATTTTAGTTCAAAAAGATTTATTTGTATACTTAAAATCAAAGAATTACGATCAATACTATGATATAAATAGTTACACTTACTTCACACAAAATAAAATAATCTAAGAACAAATCTGCCAGTTACAAATAATGAATAAAAATATCACAATTAATATAAAATGAAAGAATAACTATACAAAAGAAAAACCAACAATAAAATCAAATTAAGTTCTATCTTATTAATGTTACTTTTTCAGAAATAATATTTATATTAGTAATTGAATTTGAAGCCTTAATAAAATATACACCAGCATCTACTTCTTCTCCATTGATATCCTTTCCATCCCAGGTTATGGATGAAAGAGTTGAAAAATTATCAGTAGAAAGATTTCGAATGAGACGTCCGGATATATCATAAATTTGTATAGTAAAAGAAAAAATGTTAATATCTACTTCTGATGAAAGATTAATATAGACTTTCTCTCTAAAAGGATTAGGATAAATTGTTAAACTCAACTTTAAGTTATGGAAATTTGAAATTTCATTTTCAAATATTCCGGCTCCGGGAATTTGATCCCATGAATATAGTCCACATCCTCTTGTTCCAACAATCAGCATAAGACGATCATTTTTTCGAGATGCTGAAATACACCAGGCAGCCGTATTTACAGACCATCTACCGTCGTTTGACATTTGAGACCAGGTGTTGCCGTAATCTGTACTTTTATATACTTTACCTGTATAAAAATTTTCAGTTAAAGAAATATATACATCTTCAGTTTGCGGATCTATTGCTATATCACGAATTGTACCGGTTCCCAGAAAACCACCTAAATTTGTCTGCCAGTTATCACCACCGTCAGTACTACGGATAAAACCATAATTATTTGCCCATGCATAGATAATATTTGGATTTATGTTATCGATGGTTATATTACAACATCCGGGTCCACCAGAACCATCAATAAAAACAGTTTCCCAGGTATTTCCTCCGTTTTCAGTTCGATATATATATGTATTTCCTCCCATAGCTGCGGTATTTGCTGCAAAAATTGTATCAGCAGAAAGAGGATGAATTGAAACTGTATAAAATTGACCTTCAAGTTTTCTTGCCCATGTAAGTCCACTATTTGTACTGATCCAAACTCCATATACAGATGTTGTATTTGAAACCCCAGCAACAAGGACATTTGGGGAACTTGGAGATATTACAATATCATCAACATAACAGTTATAAAGAGATGTAATCGACCAGGAAGTTCCTCCATTAGTAGATTTAAAAACACCACCCCCCCATGTAGAACCAATGTACATTTCCTGGTGATTTGTCGGATTAATTGCGAGTGCACTGACACGGGATTGAACTGAATCTGTAAGTATTACCCAATCATTTTCTCCTGGTGTTATTCTGACAAGATTTCCTCCCATTGTACTTGTGTAGATATAATTTGTTACAGAATCATAGTGTACAAAATATTGAGTTTGTGCGGCTGGAATAAAAGGAATAGACCAGGTAACTCCCCCATCTGTTGATTTAAAAATACCTACCCAGGGGATTCCAACAAAAATGTTATTTCCATTTGCAGGATCAACTTTTACAGTTCGAGCATATTGAACATTGTGATAATCTGATGTTGGGATTACTATCTCTAGCCAATTTTCACCGTAATCCGTACTTTTCCACACACTGGCACCAAGGTTTAATTTCTCTTTTTGTGCAGAAACCCAGATATTTTCAGGATTTTGTTTGTCAACGGAGATACCTGTTAAATATTCTTCCATAGAAAGTTTCATTAACCAGTTTTCTCCGCCATTGATTGATTTATAAACAGCACTTGTTCCTGATGTATTGTAAGAAACTGCGTATAGTAATGAAGGTGTAATCGGATCAATATCAATTAATGTATAATTTCCAAGGGGTAAATCAGTTGATATTAATGACCAGTTTAATCCTCCATCTATACTTCTATGTACTCCAGTATTTTTATTATAAGCAATAACCGTATCAGGATGGATTGGATTAAATAGAACCGTATAAAAATATCCACTTAAAACATAACTCCAATTTATCCCTTCATCTGTTGAATAGAATATACCAGTTGTAGTAGCGATTATTATATGGTCATGATTTTGTGGATTAATTGCAATTTTCCATGGGATAACACCATTTAAAATGCAATTCCAGCTTGTGCCAGAGTTTAATGTTTTGAACAAACCATCTGAATTTCCTGTATATACTTTCTCATTTTCTGTTTGATCTATTGTTATGGTTAGAAAACCCGGATTCCCGCCTGCTATTCCAAGATCATCATGAGCAAATGACCAATATAAACCGCCATCTGTTGATGCAAGTACTCCAGCATGAAAATCAGTTGCAAAAACTATATCATTATTAGTAGTACTAATATCAAAAGATCTAATATCCGCTCCGGAAGGTCCATTAAGAGAATACCATTGTTCTGCTGAAAGTAATAATGTAAAAGGATATATCAATAATAGTAAGATTAAATAAAATTTTCCTCTGATAATTAAAGATTTCATAAAACCTCCATTTTTTTTTTATTAATTAAAGATTATTAAATTTATTCACAAAGAACTATAATTTTTATTGCAATGTTGTTACTATTTGAATACAGTCTCAAAGTATATATTCCGCTGTTAATATCATTTGTATTAAAGGAAATAATATTTGATCCACAAACACTTCCTTCAAAAATTCTTTTTATCTTTCTGCCGGTAATATCAAAAAGATCAATATGTACATTTTGTGTGAAGGGAACTGAAAATTGTACTGTTCCTCTTCTTATTACAGGATTTTGTTTTATTGAAAGAGTACATAGAGAACCAGGGATTTGTATATTTACATTTTCTTCAATGCCCAAAGGCAGTGAATCTACTTTAATAATCCATGCATCATAACTTGGATCAGCATAAGTATAAGAAGCTCCAAAACCAATAAAACCACCATCGTTTGTAGGTTGAGCGCACAAAATATGATCCCAACCCGGAGTTGTTATATCACCCCAGCTTTCACTCCATAGCTGGTTCCCTGATTGATCTGTTTTTAACATCCACCCATCCCATTGATTGGCATCTTCACAACCACCAAGTATATATCCACCATCAGGAGTGTTTTGAACAGAATAAAAGGTACCTCCTTGTCCGTAATTTCCCTGATAAACTCCAGACCATAGTGTATTTCCTAAGGAATCTGTTCTTACAAGCCAACCATCTTTTTGAGAACCAGGATTTATACTGTATGAATATGTATATCCGGCAATAGCAAATCCATTATCGTATGTTTCAATTACATTAAATGCAGCATCATTAAAACTTCCTCCAATAACTTTTGTCCAGATTGTATCTCCTCTGTCATCTGTTTTAAGCAGCCAGATATTACAAGTTTGATTTAGAAGTTTTGTATAACCTGCTATAATATATCCACCATCAGAAGTATTATTAATCCCATTCCCAACATTAATGCTTTCACAAGCATAAGCATAAATTTTTTCCCACTCTTTATATCCTAAACTATCGACCTTAACTAGGTACAAATGCTCTGAGCTTGCTCCTCAACCACCGCCAACATAGCCTACAATAACGTAACCACCATCATTTGCAATTTCAATATCATATCCTTTACATTTTGATATACTGTCACTAAAAATTAAGCGTTCCCATTCCCTGTCACCAAGTGAATCTGTTTTTAAAAGATATATTGCGGTGCTATCGCTGTTTACGGATTTCCACCCAGTAATAATAAAACCTTTATCCTGAGTTTCTTTCATGTTTTCAGCTATTTTTGCCCTGTTATCATTGCTATGGAATTTATGCCATATTTCATTACCCAGAGTATCAACTTTTATAAGTAGTATCTCGAAACTATTAGAACCAGTACGATAATGTTCTTCACCACAACCAACATAGTTATTGTCAGATGTTACAATTCCCCAGTGCAACTCTTCTCTGCTGTGATATCCACCTTCCCATTGATAATTATTCATCCAGGACAAATTGAATGAGTATAATGTCGAGTAAAAAGCCCCAAACATAAAAATTAAAAGTAATTTTTTCATACTACCTTCCTTTTTTAATATTTATATTACTAATGTTAAAACGATCTTCCTTTTATAATGTAATGTAAGATGGGATGTGTCTGATTTTATCTAAATGAATTGTATGGAACTTATGAAGAACAAGTAATTTATAAGATTGTTTTTTTTCTGTTGTTTTATTAATAAATAAATAGTATAATGTTTCCGCATATGTATAAAATACAACCTCAAAAACGTTTTCAATTCATTCAGTACTATATCAATAATGATACAACATTAAAACAAACTGCTAAAAAGTATAATGTCCATTATCAAAGTGTTTTTAAGTGGGTTAAATTATATAAAAAATTAGGAGAAGAAAGGCTTTATTTATCATATAAAAAACCCTGGAATAGAACAAAAAAAGAATTAGAGGAGAAAATCATACAATTAAAAGAGCAACAACCAACTTTAACAATTCGAAAAACAAAGGAAATCCTTGGTAAAGAAGGGATTAAAATTACAATTAAAGGAATATGGGGAGTTTGGAAGAGATATGGTTATGCAGGATTCAAAAATACAGAAGGGCATGATTTTACGGAATATTGTTCATGGACAGAGGAAGCAAGAGAAAAATTTGATAATGCAAAAAGAAAATATGAACTTGGAAAAATAGAAGAATCTGTTAATATTTTAAACTCAATACCTTTTATACCTAAAAATGAACTTTTATATAAAATTCCTGACAAGTTTTTAAATTTAAAAAGAAGAATAGAGAAAACACCTGCTTTATTTGAAAAAATGCCATTACCATCTTATTTGTGTATGATAGGAGAGCTGTTTAATGAATTAATAAGTAAAGAGTTAAATTATTCAGCAATTAGAGTAGGTATTATTGAGATTATGGCACTTGCATGGTCTGGGAATATTAAAGAATTATTAGTTCTTTCGGAACAATTAAAAAAAATTATGACTAAACAAGGTAATTATTTTTCTTATCTTCTTTTTGAACCTTATTTCTTACTTCTCACAGGAGAAAGTATTGCTTATATAATTCTTTTGGAAATAAAAAAGGCATTTGAAACAGCAAAATTATTATCAAGACTATTAAAGAGAAGAAAAGTTATATCTCCACATTTTATGCTCAACCTTGGTATTTTATACATGAACTTGGAAGACTATATAATGGCAGAATTCTGGATTTCTAAGGTTTTAAATATATTAGATGAGAATTCAAAAAAACAAGCAATTGGAGCACTTGCTTATATATATCTTTTCAAAGGAGATTACAAAAAAGCCATAATAACATTAAAAAAGTCAGAATTTGGTGGATGGGTTCTTGATTCAAAAAAATTAATTTTTCGTTCTTTACTCTCTCTAATTAATGGAAAACCGCAAAGAATCATCCCCTTTATAACAGAAGCTCTTTTACTTTTGAAAAAAGAAGAAATTATGAATGAAATAGGTGGTGCTACTTCTATTATAGCAAGTGCATATTGTTGTCTTTGTGAAAGAGATAAAGCAATGGATAGGCTGAGAGAAATTAAACCTTTTCTTGAAAAAAATAAATATAAACGAGGTTTGTTAATATTAGATAATTTGGTTTCACAAATTTCAAACTTGAGAATTCGAATACCGATAAATAAAAACATGTTACCATCAGTTAATCTTGTATTATTATTGAGAAATAGAAATTATTGGAGAGCACTTTCATATGCAAAGAAAAAGGGGATTTTAATCTATTTTTATAAATACCTTTTTTTCTTTCCTGATATTGTAAGTGAACTTCTTGAAAGCGGAAAAAATCCATGCTTACCAAAAGCAATTCTAAAATTACCTGTTTTTAATAAAGAGGTTCCTGTTTATTATATTAAATTTCTTGGTAATCTAACAGTCTATAAAAACCAGAGATATTTAAAAGTTAAATTACAACCCAAAGACAGTGCATTTTTAATTCATATATCTTTAAAACTTGGAGAACCAAACAAAAGTATTCCACTTGAGTCACTTTATATGAATTTTTGGAAATATTCTAAAAACCCATCAAGGAATTTATCACATTTACTTGTTAGAATTAAGAAATCAATTAAAATACCATCACATTTACTTGAAGTTTCCAATAATAATTCATTTTTAATTAATAATGGAATACATTTTATAACAGATTATGAAGAGTTTCAGCAATTACTGGCTCAAGCAAAGACAATGCTCAGAGCAGGAGAATGGTCTTTTGCAAAGAAAAAATATAAGTCTGCATTTTCTCTTTTCAAAGAAAAACCTTTCAGGAAAATATATGATAACTGGTCAGAAGACAAACGGAATGAGATTCTAAATAGTTATGAAAAGGAAATTTTGTCCTTTTTAAAAGAATGTGTATATAATAAAGAAGATAATGAGATGAAAGAAATGTTAAAAAAGTCAAAAAAAATCTTTCCTTATTTGAATTTGAAAAGATGATGAATAAAACAATCTGTTTTACTCATCATCTCTGCTATGATTTTCTTAAATATTTTATATTTGTAATTATATAACTATCTCAGTAATGTTAACTTCTTAGTTAAATTTTGATTTGAAGTTATAAAATGCATAAAATAAATTCCGCTGGATATATCTTGATAATACCAGTCAACAGAATGACTTCCTCTTTCTCTGGTAGTATTTACAAGTGTTCTAATTAATCTGCCCTGAAGATCATATATCTTTATTGAAACTTGATCTTCATTTGGAAGATAGTATGTAAATCTGATGTTATTAATTGTATGATTTTGTAAAATCTGAAAATCACCTGGTTGTTCAATAATTGGAACCCTTTCAGAAATTCCTGTTGTGTTCTTTAGTAAATATACAGTAATAGTTACTACGGATTTATTTACAATTTGATCTTCATTAGTCAGGACAATATACCATGCATCTTCGGTTGGAATTACAAAAGAACTGTCAATATAAAAAGCATCTTCATTAATATTGAATGCTGAAAAAGAATCTCCGGAAACATAAGAAATAAAATTCACATGATCACAAATGAAAAAATCAACATTTCCGGAATGAGAAAAATCAGAAAAAGTATTTCCGTCTATAGAATTTGTTCCGTAGAGAATCTCATTTGGAACAGCAACTGTATACTCGAATTTATAATCCTCAAGAGGATTTGTCGGAAGAGTATCAGATAATATTGGTAATCTGGAAATTGTTCCGGAAAGAACAGGATCCCAATTATATAGAGTATTAGGCTGGCTATTAGTTATAATTGTTGTTGCTGAAATATTTCCAAGTGAACTCTGTATTGCTCCTGTAAAATAAGCTACAGAATCACCAAGTAGAATTTGGCAATCTCCGGAGCTTGTTGTCCAGGAAAGAGTAACCCAGGGACCTGGATATCCGGGGGAATTAATTGTGACTCTTGCTCCGTCGACCGGATTTCCCTGATTGTCCTCTACATGAACCTTAAGAGTACATACAGGAGTATATCTTTCTGTAATAGACCAGATATATCCATCGCCACGCCAGTTGAAACATCCTTGAATATTATCTCCACTTCCCCAATGATCATACGGATAATGGTCAATCCATCCGTTAATTGTTTCCCACTGAATCCATCTTCTGTCATAGAATTCATTCCATTTATGGTTATATCTATAAGCAACAGAAAGAGTGGTCGGGATTAAGACTGTTCGTCCTGCTCCATTTGCAAACCAGCCATGTTCACTACAGGTGCCTGTATGCCAGTGATATTGATATACAGGTTGAGGTAATCTCGGATAATGAGCGCTACCCCAGGGTTGAACGGTATTGATCCATCTCGTTAAACGACCAATTGCTTCATTTGAATCGGGGTTGTTAGGGACACAATTCCAAAATATTTCAAAACCGGCAAGCGTGTCGCTAAGAAGAGAATAACCGGCATCTGCATGATTAAACAGATAATTTCTCCAGAATTTACCGGTTGGAGGAGGAGTTGGTGTGCCGCTTGAAGGTTCAATGTAAGTAGGTAATTCTTCCTGTAGTTTTGGATTTACAATGAACCAGTAATAGATGTCTTTTGGTAAATAATATGTTGTAGTATCTCCATTTTCACAGACATTGTAACAGGTTGTTGAACTATAATTTCCGCCTATTGCAGCACTTCCCGAATCAATGATTTCAACATAGTCTAGAACGGAATCATTTCGATAGAGATATTCTGCATTTTCAAGAAGTACATCAGGATAGAATTGAGAATTGATTAATGTTTGTGGGGCTAAATGAGCAATACAGAATGATATCTCATCTACTAAAGGATCCTGAGCATTTAGTATCATATTAGCATAAAGATCCTGGTAAAAACTGTCCAAACGAGAAAGGTTGTCTTCAAGTTCAATTTGTAACCAATCCGGGGCGTAATCTACTGCATCTTCAGCGACTTGAATAACTTTTGACGGCAATTCAGAAACATAGAGGGATTCAGCAGGATAATTGTAATATATATAGCAATTATTATCTGCAGGGATACGTACTGAAAAAGAAACAGAATCTACAACTTCCCACTGAGCCCAGGCAGAGCAAGTTGTAATAATTAATAATATTAAAGTTTTCATTTATTTCTCTTTTACTGTTAAAGAGTTAAAATTATTACTATCTTAATAAAATCAGTCTACTGGATACTGAAGACTCTTCACTTGTTAGAGTATAAAAATAAACACCGGAAGATAATTTTATTCCCTGTTCGTCGCAACCATTCCAACTTGTTTCATTATATCCAGCTTCTAAAATATTATTATCGACGAGTGTTTTTACAAGTCTCCCGCTTTGGTCAAAAATATTCAAATTGACCATCGATGTTTTATTCAGGAAAAACCGTATTGTAGTATTAGTAAAGAACGGATTAGGATAGTTTTCAAGGATTGTTGCTCTACCTGGAATTGAAGTGATAATTTCCTGTTCATCAATTCCATTTATTACTTTGGCAGTAAAAGTTATTGAACGTTCAGCTCCTTGAAGAAAAGAAGGCTGACCTTGATGCCAGATATACATCAGTACAAAATTATCTGTAATTACAAATGTATCAGCATCGGTACTGATCACATAAATTGAATCAGGGTCAATTCTGAAAGGAAAAAGATAAATTGGTGATCGGTAACCCCATTTACTTGTATAACCGGGATTCCCACCTTTGTTCATGGTTATCTTAAAAGTAATTGTGTCTCGTTCAGTTCCTTGATTAACTGTAAATTCTGTTGTGTAAAGGAGAGTGTCATAAATATATCCCGCTCCTTCGGGTATTCTTGCGTCTATTGCCGGATCTCCGTAAAGAGCAGAACCATTTAAGTCAGGAGGAGATGTAACACCGGGAGTATTATTTGCAAGATCAAAAACAAACGAACAATTACCAAGCATATATGCCGTAGCCCATGAATAGTGATCCTGAAGACAGAAGTATGCTTTTGTCGCTCCATGTTGATAACTTTGTGATCCTTCATTTATAACATATCCCGTATAGAGATATGCTCCACCATTATGTATCCAGGCAGGAGCCATGCAGCCTGCATTATTAATTTTTCCAATTTGACAATTTCCCAACCCAAAGTAAATTTTTGGATGAGGAGAGATGATATCAATATTACTTCCTGAATAAGGATCCCCATAAAGATGACCAAAACCATTTGATCTGAAATGACCTTCATAATTTGGATAACCATAATGCATTGTCCAGGAAGTAGGACTTCCGTGACCTGATGTTACAAAAATATCTACTGAGTCTCCAAAAATAAGACTATCACCATTGATCATGTCTACAAGCCATTCAGTTCTGTCCTGAGGACCGTCATTATAAGTAACAGTTTTAATTGAATCAGGATATTTTAAATAGTATCTTCCATATGTAGCTTCATTAGTAGCAATTCCCTGAGGATAATAATTAACATTGCATGAACTTGTACCACCGAGCATAGTCTTTATTGTCATTTCAGTTGGTCCTGTTACAAGCCTTAAACCATCGGAAGCATCACAACCTGTAATAATTCCCCAGATTGCATCAGGATACGGATCACTGTCAAGCTGTCTTGAGTAGGGCCAGGCATAGCTTTGGACAAAACCCGAAGTTGCCTCGTTTACCTGACAGACAAAAGCAATATAATCAGGTTGATATAGGCTTACATCTGTCTGAGTTTCCCAGAGAGAACTTGAATATGAAAAAACCTGTGCTGAATGTCTTGCGATAAGACTATCAACAACTTCACTCCACCCGGGGTCAGCAAGTGTGGTTGAACTTACTATAACCGCATAACGGTAATTTGTTTGTGCATTTGTGACAGAAGGGACCAATAGAAGTACAAATACAGCAATACATAGCAACTTTTTCACTTTTTTCCTCCTCTTTTTTATAAATTTATTTATATTATTTTAATTTTATTCTTCTGTCAAAGAAATATATTGTCTGATAATTGATCCTTAATAATTAAGGCGTTCGTTTTTGTTGAATTAATTTATACAATTTTATAATATTACTTCTAAAAAGACATAGAGTAAAATAAATTTATTTTCTTTGTCATAGATAATGAGATATTGATTCCGGGATATTATTTTTCAATTTTTTGAAAGAGGTTATAATTTTTTGAGACAGATATTTCCTGACATAAGCTTCTTTCCACGTCTCTTTTGGAATTTTATTAAAAGAAGCAATCAATAAAGACATAGCTTTATCAATAGCATCAAATTTTAATTTTTTATTTTTTGATAAAGTGAAAATCTTAAAT
>CBDUTX010000013.1:0-16647 GCA_965370235.1 uncultured Desulfuromonadaceae bacterium
TTCCAATTTTTTCCAATGTCTTCTAAAATAACTTCTTTATTCCATTTTTCATAAGCTCTGTATGTGTAAAGAATGTCAACTTTGAATTTATTCCAAATAAAAGGTCTGAGATCATGATAAAATGGATGAATAAGAAAACTGCCATGTCTTGGGAGATGTTCCTTCAAAGTTTTTATAATTTCAAACCAATGTCTCTCATAACTCTTTCCCTTAATATCTTCTTTTATTGGACAAAAACCTGTATACTGAAAACTTGGTACTTCAATGACTTTATTTTTTTTAATTAAAATAATTAAAGGTATATTTATTTTTTCAGTTTTAAGTGAAAATGCCGATATTCTGCACTTTAAGTTATCACAGGCAATATTGAGAACTGAGGGATGAAAAATTCCATTTATATTTTTTAAATCAATTTCACATTTATTTACAACCATGCTTTAAGTTATGATATAAAATCTACTCAGTCAAGGATATGAATGAAATTAAAAACTTTAATGAACCATATTATTATTTATTCAACCGGTGTCTTTATTTTCCAGTTGATAAATTTTGGTACAACTAAAATATATACTACTT
Source organism: uncultured Desulfuromonadaceae bacterium (assembly GCA_965370235.1). Taxonomy (GTDB): domain Bacteria; phylum SDB-A; class SDB-A; order SDB-A; family SDB-A; genus CBDUTX01. Next base: position 577 of record CBDUTX010000013.1, read on the forward strand.
TTTTTACACTCGATGAATATGGCGAAATATCAATGATCCTTGCTGTCTCTGCATTACTGATGACAACAATCGGTGGCAGTCAGATATCAAACGGACTTGGAAGATTTTATTCCGATATAAAATACAGCAAATACAAAAAGATCATAGCTTCAACAAGTTTTTTTTCACTTCTTATTTTCTCATTAGTAACATTTACAATAATTTCATTTTTTTCACCGAGCTTAAAAAATCATGTATTATCAGAAAACAGATCAATCATCCTGATTTTTATGATTGTATTATACAGTTTTATAAGCAATATCAGCCATTTCCCATCGTTGATCTTCAAATGGAATCTAAAACCCTGGAAATATATTTACTTCTCTAACATTTTCCCTTTTTTATCTCTGCTTTTCGTTTTAGTTTTTTCCATTGCAATGGATATGAGGCTCAATGGTTTTATTTTAGCAATAATAATGGCTTCTGTATTAACATCCATTTTCAGTTATTATAAAATTAAAGACAAATTATCATTTACCTATGATTTCGGATGGGCAAAAAAAATAATCCAATACTCCCTTCCACTGATACCTTATACAAGCAGTCTGTTAATCTTAACCTACTCCGACAGGATATTTGTCAAATTATTCCTCGGATTCGAATATACAGGCATATATACATTGGGTGCAAAAGTAGCTGCAATACTTACAGCTCTTGCAGCTGGTTTTAGAAGTGCATGGGGTCCATTCTTTTTTTCTTCTTATAGAGATAAAAATTCCGACTTAAAATTTTCAAAAGTTTTCGATACCTTCATTTTCTTCTCTGTCGCATTCATAATTATTATAACTGTTTTCTCAAAGGAAATAATTCTTCTGATTTCAAACTTAAATTATTTTCCCTGTATAGAAATAATCCCATTTCTTCTGTTAAGTAATTTAATTTTTAATTTGCAGTATTTCCTGCTGGGAATATACATAAAGAATAAAACATTTTACCTCACCATCACCGCTTTTCTCGCTATAACTGTGAATATCATTTTAGACATAGTGCTGATACCGCATTTTAAAATCATCGGAGCAGCAATAGCTACAGCAACATCTTTTCTAATCATGTTCGCCTGCAATATGATAATTTCTCAAAAATTGTATTCGATACCATATAATTTAAAAAAGAATATACTTTTTCATTTTCCGTGGATTTTTTTAACAATTACCTGGAATTTTCTGCCTATTTCAATAACTTCTTCATATTTTTTAAAGATATTAATTTTACTACTCTATATTCAGTTAAGTCACCTTTTTAAAATTTTTGATTTCAATACTTTAAAAGAGTTATTCAAAAGAGATTTAATCAAAAAAAGTGAATAGATATATTTATTTTTTTCTATCAGTTAAAATAAGTCCTATATCTTTCGCTTCTTTTAGAGCTTGTAAATATTCTTTAGTTTTTAAATTTCTTTTCAAAAATTCAAATTTATATGAATTAAAACTCGGGTGATATTGAGACAGAATATTTACATATGTAAAAGGAGAAATTTCTTCTGAAATGAATTTAAACACTTCCTTTGAACCAGATAAATCTCCCGGAAGGACCAAATGTCTGACAAGTAATCCTTTAAAGGCAATCCCTTTATCATCAGTTTTCAATAATCCTACCTGATCGAACATTTCTTTTACAGCAAGTCTGTTGTAATAAGAATATTTACTAACTTTGGAATATTTCAATCCGGTTTCATTTGATCCATATTTCATATCAGGCATATAGATATCTATAATTCCTTTAAGTAATATTAATGTTTCAACTGAATCATAACCTCCTGAATTGTAAACTATAGGAATTTTTAAGCCTTTTTTTACAGCAAGGTATAAAGACTTTACTATTTGTGCTATATAATGAGTTGGAGATACCAAATTGATATTGTGACATCCAATATCCTGCAGATGTAGAAAAATCTTAGAAAGCTCCTCATGATTTATCTCTCTTCCTGAATCTAACTGACTAATTTCATAATTCTGACAGTATTGACAAGACATATTACATTTTGAAAAAAAAACCGTACCTGACCCATAATTACCACTTATAGGTCTTTCTTCTCCAAAATGTGAAAAATAACTGCTGATTTTCATTTTTACTCCGGATCTACAGAAACCGGTTTCATTTTCAATGCGGTTTATTAGACATCTATGAGGACAGATTATGCATTGTCTTATTTTTTCATATAAGTTATCAATGATCTCCGGGAAATTCCCTCTTTCAAATACCTCTATGAATGAAGGAATATGATCTCCCATAATTATGAAGATTTATTTATTTCTTCTGCCTGCGATATTCTGTAATAATCAGGGATTACCGTTGAAGGATCCAATGTTAGGGCAAACGGATCATCCCAAAGAGTTGTCAGAAGAGAGCTACTTGGGTAATTATAATAAGGATTGTCCAAAAAATATAAATGTTCACATAATTCCAATTTATTTTTTACAAGCCTTGAACCTTCACCAACCACTATACAATCATCCTTTGGGATAGAATTAACAATATATTCAAATTTGTATGTACCGGTTTTGAGAACTTCTTCAATCAAGAAACCATCCGATTTAAATATCGAAGCATATACTTCGTTTTTTTTTGCATCCTGAACCACTAAAATATTCCTTTTCATGTATTTAACACTGCATGCCAGTGCATAAAGAGAATTAATGCCTTTAAGTTCAATATTCTTTGACAGCGAAAATGCCTTGGCAAAAGACATCCCAATTCTCAATCCGGTAAATGAACCTGGCCCTGTTGTAAGTATTATTCCTTTTATATCATCTATCTGAAAGCCTGTTTTTAAAAGGAGATCATCGAGAAATTTGATAATCTGGTCTCCTGATGGTTTGTCAGAATATATAGAAATTTCACCTTTCACTGAAAGCGTGTCCGACAGAGCAATTGAAATCCCTGTTGATGATGTATCAAGTCCAATTATTTTATCTCTATTTAAAGATTCCATGTTTTTATTTGATCTTTTCAACTTTTATTATCCTGCCCCGATCATCTGAATGATAAAGAAAAACATCCCATCTCGGTTCTGGTAAATAATTCTCTGCATTTTCTGCCCATTCTACAAGCTTCAAACCTTTCGAAGATATGATAGATGCCCAGTTGATTGCATCAAGTTCCACATTCGATTTAATTCTATACAAGTCTAAATGATAAATCGGAACATCTCCAGTATAAACATTGATTATGTTAAATGACGGGCTCGTTACAATATCTCTGACATTGAAATATTCAGCAATAATTTTAATGGAAAATGTTTTACCTGTACCCAATTCGCCATAGAAGGCAATGAAATCATTTTTTTCAAGATGCAAGCAAAATTTCAGTAAAAAAGACTGAAGATCTTCAGGTCTTTTTGCAAAATATTTCTGGAAATTACGTGGCAGCAACAGCAATACCCTCCAGGACGAGATGAGGATAGTACTCCCCCCTATTTACCCAGTCCCTTAGGATATTTCCATAACCACCTGTAAAAATCAAATTAGGTTCTTTGGAAAATATTTCTTCAGCTTTTCCCAAAGCAAGATCAAGCGCTCCTTTAACATAGTTGTAAATACCTGCAGAAACAGATTCTTCTGTTTTTCCGCCAAAAGAACCCTGAAAAACAAGCTTTTCAAAACTGATGTCAGGGACCAGAGAACAACTGGATATCGATGATAATAATTTTTTGAACCCGGGTGCTATAAATCCTCCTATGAATATTCCTTCTTCATCGACAACATTAAAAGTTATAGCTGTTCCTGAATCTATTACTATAAAAGGAGGTGTTTTTCTCACCATAGCTCCCAGAATAGCAAGAATCCTGTCGGAACCAACTTTCGGCGGTTCAGGTCCCTTCATTGGAACTTTTTTTATAAAATCTCTTCCAAGTTCCTTTATCAGTTTTACCTTCGCCTGTTCTGAAAATCTGGTTTTCCATTCCTCAGCCTTATACGGTACAACTGAATTTATGTAGATACTGTCAAATCCTTCAGGAATGGGAGGAATTACAGAAGGTACAGAATCAAAAGCTTTAACATATTTCACTCTTGGGGGAGTACCGACAAGCAATGCAAGTTTGTCAGAAGTATTCCCGATATCCAATGCAATAATCTTCAATACTATTCTTTCTCTTCCTGCCTGACAACCCAAACAGGTAAATTAAATTCAATTTCACTATGAAGCATGATTTTAACATTATATGAACCAAGTTTTTTAATGTGCTCATCCATCAATATATTATGATAATCAAGTTTTACTCCATGCTGTTTTTCTAATAAATTCGTAATATCTCTTTCTGAAACAGAACCATAAAGTTTTTCCTGTTCAGAAGCTTTTACCCGAGCAGTTACACTGAGTCCTTCAAGAGTTTTTTGCAATTCTTCAGCTTCATCTTTTGATTTCATTGCTTTTTTTATTTTCTGTTCTTTCAGCATTTCAACCATTTTTAAAGTTCCCGGCGTAATATGCATAGCAAGTTTCTTCGGTAATAAATAATTTCTGGCATAACCCTTTCGAACTTCAACTATGTCTCCAGCTCTGCCAAGTTTATCAATTAGTTCTAATAATACAACTTTCACTTCACACCTCCATTAAATCTATAATATCTGCAATATTTACTTGTAATATTCTATAACATGCGGAATTAACCCAGAATGCCTACATTTTTTAATTACTCTACTTATCATCCTCTGATGTTGTGCACAAAGTCCGCTGATTCTTCTCGGCAGAATTTTTCCACTATCCATCATAAAATCTCTTATTTTATCAACATCTTTGTAATCTACATTATCAACTTTTTCTCTGCAAAACCTGCAAACTTTTGCCATAATACCTCCTGTTAAAATGGTATTTCATCTTCTTCGTCTATGTTATTAAAATCCTTCTCTGTTTTATTTTCAACATTTGACATTGTTTCCTGTCCACCACTGCTAATCCAGGTCATAGGGGATACTCTTCTTCCGACAATCTCATAATATATCCCTTCTGCCCCATCTGGTGGTGTATATTTATAACTTCTCAATCTTCCTTCAACAATTACAGGTGTTCCTTTTTTTACCTGACTTTGAATTTTTTCTGCAAGATAAGCAAATGTTTTAACTTTGATGAAAAGCGTTTCATTTTCCCACTCCCCCTCCTTTGTCTTTCTCGGAGTATCAACGGCTATCCTAAAAGTTGCAAGTTGAGTACCACTCTGAGTGAATTTTGTTTCCGGATCAGCTACTAGTCTTCCTGAAAGCATTACCTGGTTGATATTAGGAAGTCTTATTTTTTCATCTGACATTTCATTCTCCCTTTTTTGTAATATCTTTGTTCAATGTTGTATAATACCTGATAATTTCCGGTTTTAATTTCAAATAACTCCTGAAATTGACAATCGATAAAGGATCTGCATGAAATTTTGCTAAGAAAAAATATCCTCTTTTTTTGTTTTTTGTTTTAAATTGAATTTCCTTTCTACCTAAATTTTCTATCTCCATTACTTTGCCACCACGAGATTCTATCTGTTCAGATATTTCCTTCAAAACTTCACTTATCTTTTCTTCATTAACATCAGGATCCACTACAATTAAAGATTCATATCCTCTCATCAATCTGATTCCTCCTCTGTAACATTAAGTCCATTATATATATTCATTGCTTTGTCAACACCATTTGTCAGCCAAAAATAAACCGCTTCGGCAGCTCTTTCAATTATTCTTGTCATTATTAACCATTGTCTTTCAGTAAATTTATCAAGCACATGATCAACCGGATCAATTAAATCATCTACCGGACCTATTCCAATTTTCAATCTTTGATAATTCATTCCAAAATACTTTTCAATTGATTTTAAGCCGTTATGACCTCCGCTTCCACCTTCTTTTTTAAATCTTAACTGACCTAAATTAATATTAAAATCATCTACTACAATTAAAGTCCTTTCCAGATCATCCTCTTCAATCATCTCTTTTAAAGCCAACCCACTGTGATTCATATACAATAAAGATTTTAATAAATAAATTTTCTCTTTATCAAAAAGAATTTTAGAATATATAAATCTTGGATCTTTCTTCCTCCATTTTACTTTATATTGATGTGCAATTTCATCTATAACCATCACTCCTGCATTGTGCCTTGTAAATGAATATTCAGAACCTGGATTACCAAGACCAATAACATATTTCATTAAGTCCCTTTTTCAGAAGTTATCTTCTCAGATTCTTCAATAATTTCTTCTTCTTCTTCTTTAAGTGCTTCTGCAGCAATTGCTGCTTTAGGAGCAACTATGGAGATCACAAGCTGCCTTTCCTCCTGAAAGTTTTCTACCCCATCATCAAACTTAATATCTTTGATATGAATACTGTCCCCAATATTCATCTGTGACACATCTATCTCAATATGATCAGGGATTTTTTTGGGAATAGCTTCAATTTCTATCTCTCTCATAGCTATTTCTATTATCCCGCCTGCTTTAACTCCTTCAGGTGTTCCAATTGGTATTACAGGAATAGAAATTTTCAATGGTTCTTCCGGGTGAATGAGCTGTAAATCCATATGAAGAAGTTTGTCTGTCAAAATATTTTTTTGAAAATCCTTAACTACTGCTAATACTGTTTTCCCTTTCCCAATATCTAATTCAATAAATCCAGGTTCACCTCTGAGTTTTTTCAACATTGTAACAACATTTTCAGCAGGCATAGTTAAATGTGTCGTTTTTTCACCATGACCATACACAACAACAGGAATTAAACCTTTTTTTCTTAATTTCTTAACTTTATTTTTCCCGAAATCATTTCTAACATTATTTTCTATTTTGAATGTCCTCATAAATTTCTCCTTCCTGTTTAACTATACAAATAACGGACTTAAAGAAACCTCATCATGAATCCTAATTATAGCTTCCCCAAATAATGAAGCTATAGATATTTCCCTCATCCAGTCTTTTTTCTTTTCAGCCGGTACCGGTATAGTATTAGTATATGTTAGTTCGAAAATTGGTAGCTCTGATAATTTATCCAAACAATTTCCGGAAAAAAGAGGATGTGTACAGAAAATATGAATATCATCTGCTCCATTTTCTTTCACAGCCTTAACTGCATTTATAACAGTATTACCAGTATCAATAATATCATCTACAATTAAAACATTTTTTCCTTTTACATTCCCTATTACATTTAAAATATCAATTTCTTTACTTTCTTCTCTTTTTCTTTTGTCGATTATGGTCAGAGGTAAATTACCCAATACTTTAGCTATAAACCTTGCCTTTGCCACTCTCCCTGCATCCGGTGAAACAATTACAAAATTATTATTCTTTAATTCGGAGAACTGATTGACAAGAATAGAAGAGCTGTAAAGATGATCAACCGGAATAGTAAAAAAACCAGCAATCTGATCAAAATGTAAATCAAGGGCTAATATTCTGTTTGCTCCTGCGGAAGTTATCATATCTGAAATCAGTCTTGCAGATATTGGTACCCTCGGTTCATCCTTTTTCCCCTGCCTTGAATATCCAAAGTAAGGTATTACTGCTGTAATCCTTCTTGCAGATGCTCTCCTTGCAGCATCCATTATTAAAAGCAACTCCATAATGTTTTCAGCAGGAGGAAATGTACTTTGAATAATAAAGACATCCGACCCTCTGATGCTGTCCCTAATCTGAACTTTTACTTCACCATCGACATATCTGGTCACAAGCGTATCAGAAAGATCAATTCCAAGATAATCTGCAACTTTTTTGGATAATTCTATATTTGAATTTCCTGTCAATATTTTCATAATAATAACCCTTTAAGGAATATCCTGGGGCGGGTGGATTCGAACCACCGAATGCGGGAACCAAAATCCCGTGGCTTGCCACTTGCCGACGCCCCATTCATTTTATAATTTCAAATTTTGCCAACAATCCCAGGTGTTAATCGGAGTTGTAAGCACCATGTTTACATCATCTTCCTTAAAACTTAATTTTGCTTTTTCAGCCTCCTCTAAATGCGTAAATATCCCAAAAACTGCAGCTCCGGAACCAGATAAAAGAGCAACATCAGCTCCATGATAAAGCAGTTTTTTTCTGTAATCCCTCAGAATATTGTATTTTTTTAATATAACTATCTCAAAATCATTAAAAAATAATTTTTTTTCGTAATAAAAGATTTCTTTTCTATCTCTTTCATACTTATCTGTCAAGTCAAAAGATTGATAAGCCCATTTTGTACTGATACTGATATCTTTTGGTATCAACAGAAGAAAATATTTTTTTATCATTTTTTCAGAGAATTTTATCTTCTCTCCTCTTCCTTCGGCTTCAGCTAATCCTCCTTTTAAAAAAAAAGGGACATCACTTCCTATTATTGAACCGATATGTGAGAGTTCATTAAAATCAACTGGTTTCGAAGATAATGAGTTCGCATAAAGTAGTGTAATTGCAGCATTTGAAGATCCTGCTCCCAAGCCTGAACCTGGTGGGATTTTCTTATAAAGATTGATTTCTAAAGGAGGAATATCATTCCTGCTTTTTCTCAAATAATATAAAGCATTTAATACTAAATTCTGCCGGTCAGTTGGTAAATCACTATTGCTGCAGATCAGTTTATCTTCAATACCTGTTTGTTTAAAAGAAATTCTATCTCCATACTTCAGAGATAAAAAAGTAGTAGTGATATCATGATAGCCGTCTTCTCTCGTACCTATTATCTTTAAATTCAAGTTTACTTTTACCGGAGATAAAAGAGTTTGTTCTTCACTTGCCATGGGCAGCTTTAACCAGATCGGTTATAACCTCATAATTTTGCTCAATAGCAGTGCCGACGACAATAATATCTGCACCGGCTGAAACTCTTTCCTTTATTGAATCAGTATCTTTGAGCCCACCTCCGACTATAACAAAGCCATTTGTACATATTGAAGCACTTTCTACATAATTACACGGTACCGGTTTATCTGCTCCACTTCCAGCTTCAAGATATATATTTCTCATCCCCATATAGCGTGCCGCAAGACCATGAGCTTTTAGTATTTCTTCTTTGTTTCTCGGAATAGGCTGTGTATTACTGATAAATTCAACTGTTGTGGTATTTCCGGATTCAATTAACAGGTATGCAACAGGAATACTGGGAAGATCATATTTTTCAACAAGAACTGCTTTTTCAAGCTGTTCTTCTATCAGCCACCTGGGATTTCTACCGGATAATAATGAAAGGAAGAGGATACCATCAGCTTCAGGAACAACATACTTTGAATTCCCCGGAAATAGTATTACAGGAGTCTTAACCTTCAGTTTTATATATTTAACAAGATCACTGAGTTTATCATAAAATAAGGTTGACCCGCCTACCAGAATGGCATCAACTCCATTTACTTCAATTGTTTTGAGTACATCATCAAAATTTTCAGAATTTGCCACATCCGGATCAATAAGTGTAAAAAAAAGTGACCGTTCTTTTTTAATAATTTTATTCTCAAGCATTTTCCACAAACTCATCACTTTCTCCTATTGATCTAATAACTTTTTTTGATATATCATATGAGAAACCTTTTCTCAATAAATAGTTTAATACCTTATTCAGGGGATTTTTTTTCTTCTGAATTCTATACTTTTGATAACACTTTTTCCCCACTTCAAAAGCAAGAGAAAGTTCATCTCTTTCCTTAGCTTTCTCTAATGTTTTTTTGATAACTTCTTTTTCAACTCCTCTTTCTCTCAATTTCTTTGCTACAAAAAAATATCCTGATGGTTTTTTATCAGTTAATAATCTTAAAGTAGATTGGGCAGCTTTATAATCATCTATTAAATTCATTTTTTTTAATTTATCCACAGTTTTTGAAACAGAAAAATTCGAGAAACCTTTTTGCTTCAACTTCAATTTTAATTCTACTTCCGTATAATCTCTTTTAGAAATGTAGGAAAATATTTTTTTATCAGCTCTGATAAGTTCATCTTCAGCAATGATTGATTCTAATTCAACCTCGCTTAATTCATATTTTATTACCCAATGATCTTTTAATTTTAATACAAGATATTGATTTCCATTTTCAAGTATTATCACATAATTATTTGCTTTTCTTTTTATCTTCTCCACTTTCATCGGATTTATCTTCCTCTTTTTTTAGCAATCCAAGAGATTCTTTCACAGCTTTTTCAATTTTATCAGACAATTCACTATGTTCCTTAAGATATATCCTTGTATTTTCCTTTCCCTGACCAATGTTCTCGTCATTGTATGAATACCAGGTTCCACTTCTCTTTATAAGATTAAGATTGAGCGCATGATCAATTAATTCACCATATTTGGATATCCCTTCATTGAAAAGTATATCAAAGTGTGCTTCCTTAAAAGGCGGAGCAACTTTATTTTTTACTACTTTTACTTTCACTTCATTACCAATAATACTGTCACCCACCTTTATAGAACTCGTTCTTCTTATTTCCAAACGACAGGATGAATGAAATTTCAGTGCAAGCCCTCCTGGTGTAGTCAATGGATTTCCGAACATTACTCCAATCTTATACCTTACCTGGTTGATAAAAATTGTTGCCGTGCCACTCCGTGCAACTGCACCTGTAAGTTTACGCATTGCTTTAGACATCAATCGCGCCTGCAGACCAATCTGAGCATCTCCCATTTCTCCATTTAATTCATCTGATGGAACGAGTGCTGCAACAGAATCAATAACAATTACGCTTACTCCTCCTGACCTGACAAGAATGTCAGTAATTTCCAATGCCTGTTCACCTGTATCCGGCTGAGATACTATCAGATCATCAATATTAACACCCAGTCTTTCAGAATATGCAGGATCAAGCGCATGTTCAACATCTATGTAAGCAGCTCTTCCTCCCATTTTCTGTGCATTTGCGACAATGTGCAGAGCCAATGTCGTTTTTCCCGAAGCTTCAGTACCGAATATTTCAACTATTCTTCCTCTGGGAATACCCCCTATACCGAGAGCTGCATCCAGACTGATGGAACCCGTAGGAATCGAAGGAATATTCAATCTTATATCATCACCCAATCTCATTATCGAACCTCTCCCATATTGCTTTTCTATCATTTTCATTGCACTCTCTAAAGCTTTTGCCTTATCTTCAATATTGAAATTTTTATTTGACTGTTTTGCCATTTTTCTCTCCTTTCAAATAATATTCATTAATTTCTTTATATACAGGTCCCTTTTCAGATAAAATACTTCTATACAGAATAATTGATTTACAATTAAATTCATATTTGCCAAAATCAATTTTATTTGGTTTCCCTGAAGATTTTAATCTGGCAAGTGTTACATGAGGAAAGTATTTTCTTTTTTCAGCATTAACTCCAATTATTTCAAATTCATTGTTTAAAAAGTTATATGTTTCTCTCAATTTGTCTTTTCCTCTCTCTATCTGAAAACATGCAACTCTGCCGGATAAAATCTTCTCATTTTCAAGTGAAATTTGAAATGGTTTAACTTCATTGATAAAAGTTCTTACAATTTCATCCATTTTAATAATTAATTCTTCTTTAACATTTCCTAAGAACTTCAATGTCACATGAATATTCTCAATCTCGACATATTTTAACTTCCTGAAATTACTCAACCATTTTTTAGAAATAAAAAAAAGTTCTTCTCTTATGACTTCAGGTATTGAAACTCCAAAAAACAACCTGTGTTTACCGAGAATTTTATCCGACATTATATCTATGTATCAAAATCTTCCCAGGATCTGTCTGAAGTACCTTGAATTCCCCTCAATCTGAGTTTAAATTCATCTTGATTTGTGACGTTTTCAATTGCATCCTCATAAGAAATCTGAGCATGCTCGTAAAGACTCATGATCGATTGATCAAAACTCTGCATTTGATACTGAGCACCTTCTGCAATTGCCTGAGGAATTTTTAATGTTTCAAGTGGGTCTAATATAAATTCCTTTACCGTAGGTGTATTAATCATTACTTCAACAGCAGGTATTCTTCCGCTTCCATCTGCTTTCGGTATCAGTCTTAAAGATAAAACAGCTATCAAGGTTGATGAAAGTAAGACTCTGATATGTTGCTGTTGATGAGGAGGGTAAAAAGAAATTATTCTATTTATTGTTTCTGAAGCATTTAATGTATGCAGAGTCGACATGACAAGATGACCGGTGTCGGCTGCTTTTAAAGCAGTATCTATTGTATCTTTATCTCTTATCTCCCCGACGAGTATTGTATCCGGATCCTGTCTCATTGCATGTTTTAACGCAATAGCAAAGCTGAATGTATCTGTACCTATTTCCCTCTGGCTGATTATCGATTTTTTATCTGTGAATAAAAATTCAATTGGATCCTCGATAGTGATTATATTTCTTGCAACATGCTCATTGATGTGATCAATAATTGCTGCAAGTGTTGTAGATTTACCGCTTCCTGTTGTTCCTGTACAGAGGATAAATCCACGTGGTTTCATAGAGAGATCTTTCAATACCTGTGGTAGATTTAACTCTGAAAGAGGTTTAACTGTCATGGGAATTTTTCTCATTGCAATAGCAATACTCGATCTCTGTAAATATGCATTAACTCTGAATCTTGCCAGACCGGGGACACCGACACCAAAGTCAAGTTCTTTGTCTCTTGCAAATTTTTTCTGCTGTTCGGGTGTCATTAAATTTACAGCAGCTCCTTTGAGATCATCAGGAGAAAGAGAAGGATGTTTTATCATAACCAGTTTACCATTTATTCTGAAAACAGGAGGACTCCCTGCTTTAAGATGGAGATCAGAGGCATCCTTTTCAACCATTTCTTTCAAAACAGATTTTAAATTCATGTCCTCTCCTTATTTAAAAACTTCAGGATTGAATAATATTATCACAAATATAAATGTAACATAAAGAGTCAAATTAATCAAAAAAGGAATGTCAGTAAAAATAACTTTTTCAGGAACCTCTCCTTCTCCTTGTCTATGCATAAGGTAAAGATACCTGAAAATTCCATAAATTACAAAAACAATACTTAAAGGCATCAAAAGCTCGTTCCCTCTTTCCATAGTGTAAAGAGAGTATGTAACAATAGTTGCAGCGCATACAATACCAACAAGCTGATCGAGCAAGTCTTTTGAATAATGCTCTAAAACATTTCTATTAAACTCTCCATTAGAATATACTATTTCCTGTCTCCTTTTGACAAGTGCCAGGAATAAAGAAAGAAGCATTACTGTTATTAAAAACCATGAAGATATGTGAACTGAAATAATAACAGCACCTCCTATAGCTCTTAAAACAAATCCTGAAGCTATTATCAGAACATCTATTATCACAAAATTTTTAAGATAAAATGTATAATCAAGAGTAAAAATTATATAGAAAAATAAAATAATAAAAAAAACAAAATTAATTTTAATACTAAAAAGAAGAAGTATAAATGGAAATAATACTGAAAATAATAAAAGTATAAAAGCTAAGACTATTGCATGTTTAATTTTTATTTTACCTGATGCCAGCGGTCTTTTCGATTTAACCGGATGAGATCTATCATTTTTTAAATCTACAATGTCATTTATTATATAAATAAAGGATGATGCAGCTATAAAACTTAATAGTGCAAAAATGGTCTTTAAGACATCATCAAGATATACAAATCTTCTGGCAAAAATCAATGCAGCAATGACAAAAAGGTTTTTTATCCATTGTCCGGGTCTTATTTCTTTAAAAAATTCAAAAACCACCGGAAAAATATTCCTTTCTTAAATAAGTCCAACTTCTGTTTCCTCCTCCAAGATCTTCAATTTTTGAAATATACCACATACTGGAAAAATCGGGAACAATATAGAACAGGAGAAGACCTTCGGATTGTTCAATGTGAAACACATCATATGTATAATAAAAAACAGCAAGAGTTTCTGTAGAATCTTTCAAAGATTCAGCTACTGAAATGAATATTGAATCATTACTTGAAAATAAGTTCTCTATGTATTCCTGTTCAAGGCTTCTATCCCAATGAACAAATAATCCTCCGCTTCCAAAAGTATCAGGCTCATAGGGAATGAAAGTAAAACTATCATTTAAAATTCTCATATAGTTTAAAGAGCTTTTTTTGTTAAAACTGTTTACAAAATCCTCAACTGCAATTCCAGGTGAAAATGGCTCGACCCAAAAATCACCTCCTGTCGTCGGATCTTCCGAATCTCTTGGTGAAAAAAGCGTACAACTCTGAATTGAAATTAAAACCAATACAGTAGAGAGAGATTTAAATCCCAAAGCTCTTTACCTCCGCTATATACTATTCTATCAAGATTACAGTATATCTGTGTTTGAGAATCATAGATTTTCAATTCTACACCATAAGTTATAATATTTTTATAAGTTTCAATGCCCATCACAATATTTCCATTAGCCTGATAGGTAACTTTCTCCTGAAATTTTATATGAGGCATTATATAAATATTATTATTTCCATACTGAAGACCAAAGTCAACCTCCCAATTGTTTAAAAACTTATTCCGGTAAAAATACCATATATGTTTATCTCCTTCATCAGGATTTTTATATCCTCCTCTATCCTGCAAAGTAATTTTTCCACCTGTAAAACAAGTTACTTTATTTGTAACCGGGATGTAAAAATTTAAAATATTTTCAAATGTTCTATTCAATATATTCCTGTCCTGATGAAATTGAAGCAGAGTATAATCTGCCTTTATTGAAGAAATCTGCTCAATATTGATATATTCAAAGGGACTGTAAAATGCTCTTGTTAAAGCAAGATATGTTTTGTGTTTAACATTGTTCCCTGAATAATTACTTGAAATAAATACAGTTTGACTTTCACGGTATGAAAATAAAACTTCGTAATATAAATTTTCAGAAATTTTGTTTTCATACGAACATGAATACCCTCTGTCTGCAATATCATAATCAGAATAATATGATAATTCCGGTTTATAAAATCTATAAATTGATAAAAAACCTGTCGTCGATAGATTGGAATTTCCCCTTCTAATCTCAAAATTAACTGATAACTTTCCTGCCTTTATCTCTTCATTCTCCTCAGCTCCTCTGTTAGAAAGACCATAACCCTGGATAAATGAAGTTGAAAAGTTGATATTGTCACCTGTAAATTTTGTAGTCAATCCTCCTTCAGAATAAATATCTCTGAGCGACAATTCATTTTTATCAGGATATAATTTATTCAAATATCTCAAAGTCCAATAACTTTCAAGAGAAATGATTTTTGCTCTGTACAATTCCCATCTTCCATCTGATAACAACTCAATTCGACGGTAGTGAGTTGAACCTCTTGTCAAAGGAAAAATTTCATCATTGAATATGCCTGTAACAGATGTTGATAATCTTTTTCTGCTGTATTCCAGATAAACAGAATTATGATGACTTGTAGTTTTTGTTCTTCTATCCAGTTCATAATTCCACATAAAATTCATAGACCTGTACATGCCTGTTAATTTAGTTTTAAATATTACTCCGCTGTTGATAATATGTATAATAGAATCATTTTCCTTAATATATTACCCGTAAACAGGGCCTGCTTCAGCAGAAATCTCAAACACTTTGAAATTGAAATTTCGGAAAATAGAGATATAAAAATCATAAGAAGTTGCAATATCAGGTTTTGTCTCCATTATATCCCTGATTCCGGAAAACTTCATCTTCCAAACACCTGCTGATATTATTGTTGAAATTAAAACACTCTGTTCTGTTGCCATTGATACAGTATTCCTTTTACCAGTCCAGGACAGTTCGGGAATAATATTAAAAAATCCATGTTGAACTTCAATATTCTGATTAAAATAAGAACTGAGAACATAATTCTTATAAACAGATGAAACTTCTGTGGTTGAAAAAAAAGAACATATAAAAAAGGTAATACAAAATGTCATGCGTTTAGAACCTTTGATAATTCAACAAATTCATTTATGGTCAATTCTTCCGCTCTCTTTCTAAGATCGATTTTAATATTTTTCATAAGTTCTGATGAAAAATTTCTTTTAAGATTGTTATGTAAATTTTTTCTTCTATGCATAAAACATAATTTAACTATTTTTTTAAAAAATTCAAAATCTTTAAATAATTTTTCTGCTCTTTCATTATCAATGTCTATTCTTATCACTGATGAAGTTACCTTTGGT